>NZ_QRKO01000002.1:0-238035 GCF_003471985.1 Collinsella sp. AM15-2
CGACGGACCTCGGGACGCTCTTACACCACGTCTGCGCGCGCCACCAGGGGACCCGTGCATGCCGTGAAAAAACACGCTCACATCCAAAAGAATGCGAGCGTGAAAGCCAAATGGCAGCAGGGGTGCCAGACGGCGAGCGGAATCCCTGGCGTATCCGCCCGGGCACCGCAGCCGCCGCGTGTCAGTGGGGAGTTTCACGTTCTCCGTCGATGCCAGAACCCCGCATACGCGAATCTCCAACTAAGCCGATAGCCCACATCTCTTGCCGCGACCGTCTCCGTGCATTTTCGTTAGGGAGCCGGCCCACCTCAAACTGCGCCCACTAAAAAGGACCCCGAGCATAGTCTGCTCGGGGCCCAAATTCATCTCGCCTTACCGCGCGACACGTGTGTTACTTGCGCTTGCCGCCGCCGTCGCCGGGACGACGGGAGCTGCCGCCGCGCTTGCCGCCACGATTGTTGCCATAGCTGCCACGGTTATCGCGACCGCCGGCACGACCGCCGCGGGAGCCGGCCTGGTTGCCGCCGCGCCCGCCGCGATAGCCGCCACGGCGCTCCTCGCGGGTGTCGTCGTAGTTGCGCCAGTCATCGCGACGATCGCGGCTGGCACGCGGATCGCGACGATCACGCGACTCATTCGAACGACCGGCGCCGCTGCGACCACCGTTGCCACGAGCGCCCTCGCGACGCTCGCCACCGCGGCCACCCTCGCGGCCTCCGCGCTCGTCAAAGCGCTTGCCGCCGCGGGACTCGCCGCCGCGGGTACCACGCTCGTCACGCGAACCACGGCCTTCGCCGCCACGGCGCTCATCGCGCCCGCCGCGTTCGCCATCGCGACCGGAGCGACGACGGTCACCCGAGCCACGCTTGCCGCCACGCGAGCCACGGCGCTCGGCACGATTGCCGCGCGGGGCCTGCTCGACGGCACCAGCACCGCCGCGCTCCTCGGCAGCTACCTCGCGGGCAACGCTCTCCACGGCCGCGTCCACGCGAGCCTGAACGCCCTCGCGCACGCGGGTCTTGCCGCCGCGCTTGGGACGGCTCGGGCGCTCGCCGTCGCCGCGACGCTCGTCGCGACCGCGGTTGGAACGACCGGCCACATCGCCGTAGTCATCGCCGTTGCGCTTGCCGTCGCGACGTGCCTGCTCAAGCTTCTTCTTGCTCTTGGACTTGCCGCGCTTGGTCTTCTTCTTCACCTTAAAGGCCGCAGGATCGCGCTCGGGGTCGACGGCGGGCGGGTTGGGGCCCACGTGCAGGTCGCCGGCCTCGTAGATGTCGGCGGTCTTGTCCATGAGCTTCTCGATCTCGTAGAACTCGTCCACGTCCTGCTCGGTCACAAACGTGATGGCCCAGCCCAGCTCGCCGGCGCGGCCCGTACGGCCAATACGGTGGATGTAGTCGGTCGGCTCGGCCGGCACGTCAAAGTTCACGACGTAGCGCACGTCGCTAATGTCGATGCCGCGGGCGAGCACGTCGGTTGCCACCAGCACGTCAACGGTACCGTTGCGGAAGGCCGAAAGGGCACGCTCGCGCTGGGCCTGGCTGCGGTTACCGTGAATCGCGGCGGCCTTGATGCCCTTGCGCTCCAGACGACGGCAGCAGCTGTCGGCACGGTGCTTGGTGCGCATAAAGACGATCGTGCGCTCCGGACCCTCCTTCTTGAGAAACTCGGGCAGCAGGTTATTCTTGGCCTCGATGGACACCGGGAACACAAACTGGTCGACGGTGTCGGCGGTCGACGTGGCCGGCGCGATCTCCACACGGGCCGGGTCGCTCACCAGGTCGGTGATCTCGCCCATGGCCTCCTCGTCGAGGGTCGCCGAGAACAGCAGCGTCTGGCGCTCGGCCGGCGTCTCGCGCACGATGCGACGGACGGCGGGCAAAAAGCCCATGTCGAGCATGCGGTCGGCCTCGTCCAGAACCAGCACCTTGACCTCGTTCAGGTGGCAGGCTCCCTGCTCGATCAGATCGACCAGACGGCCCGGCGTGGCGACCAGGATGTCGCAGCCGTACTTGAGGGCCGCGGTCTGGGGCTTGTAGCTCACGCCGCCCACGACAGTCACGGCAACGTGGCCCGTGACGTCGGCGATTTTGCTCGCGACCTCGTCAATCTGCTGTGCGAGCTCGCGCGTGGGGGTGATGACGAGCATCACGGGACCGCGGCCGTTGCCCTCGGGCTTTTTAGCACCGCGACGACGGTTGCGGCCGCCGCGCTCGCGTACGGGTTTGGGAGGAGCGATGTGCTCCAGGTTGTTCATGGTCGGCAGCAAAAAGGCAGCCGTCTTGCCGGTGCCGGTCTGAGCGGCGGCAAGCAGGTCGCGGCCCTCGAGCACCACGGGGATCGAGCCGGCCTGGACAGGCGTGGGCGCCGTGTAGCCAAGGTTCTCGATGGCACGAAGCATCTCGCCCGAAAGACCCAGCTCGTCAAAGGCGGGCAGGTTCTCGGTCGCGGACTCCACGGCCTGGGCAGCATTGGCCTCGTCGGCAGCATCGAAGGCAGCCTGGGTCATGGCCTCGCGGGTCTCGTCCAGAATCTCGGCGTCCGTGACGTCGGATACAGAATTACGCATATGTTGTTGTTCCTTATCTGCACGCGTTATGGGCACGGCATGCAGCCGCGCGGGGCGTGCTTGGTAGTGCGCTAATACATACAAAACAGGTGCGCACAGAGAGGACGTTGCTCAGCACGCTGGCGATCGCTTTGGCAGCCTATCACGCGCCGTCCAGACGCAGCGGCCCTAAGCGATGGAGCAGATTCGCCGCCGGTTAGTATACCCGCGCTTCGCATGCCCCCACGTAAACCACAGATGACGGGGCGGTCGGGGCCGATTGTCTCAATCTGTAACAGTTACGAGACAAAACCGGGTCTACACGTTACAGATTGAGACGAACTCAAACATCGCAAAACATAATCTCGATCTGTAACAGTTAGAGGTCATTTTCCCCGCTAGATGTTACAGATCGAGATGTTTGACATGAGCTGCCAACGATTGAGCAGCCACCCGCATCTGTAGCGAAATGTCATACATTCTCATCTCCACTGGACACCCCCAGGGGGTATGGGTGTATAGTATCGGCAGGTTAACAATTCAAACACTACGCCACAGAAAGGAGAAGCCATGGCTCAAGATAAGTTCGATGTGGGCGGCATGACATGCGCCGCCTGTCAGGCGCACGTGGACCGTGCCGTGAGCAAGCTCGACGGCGTCCAAAGCGTCGCGGTCAACCTACTCGCCGGTTCCATGATGGTCGACTACGACCCCGCGCAGGTCTCCCCCGACGATATCTGCACCGCTGTCGACCGCGCAGGCTACTCGGCCTCGCCCGTCGATGCGGGCACCGGTGCCGCCGGCTCAAACGGCAGCACGCAAGCCAGATCCGGCGCCACCCATATGGAATCGCCCACCAAAAAGCTAGAGGCCACTGCCTCCGCCATGCGCACCCGTCTCATCATCTCAATCATCTTTCTCATTCCGCTGTTCTACATAGGCATGGGACACATGCTCGGCTGGCCGCTGCCCAGCATCTTCACCGACCACATCCACAGCATGACGCTCGCCCTCACCGAGCTTGTCCTGCTCATCCCCATCGTCTATGTCAACGACGCGTACTTTATCAACGGGTTTAAATCGCTCGTTCACGGCTCGCCCACCATGGACGCCCTCATCGCCGTGGGCGCCACCGCTTCCGTCGCCTGGTCGCTCTACGCCATGTTCATCATGGCCGACCAGTTAGCCGCGGGTCAGGTACACGAGGCCATGATGACGAGTATGGACAATCTGTATTTTGAGAGCGCGGGCACGATCCTGTCGCTCGTCACCGTGGGCAAATACCTCGAGACGCGCAGCAAGTCCAAAACCGGCGGCGCCATCGAGGCGCTCATCGACCTGGCGCCCAAGACCGCGACCGTCGTGGCGGAGGACGGCAGCGAGACCACCGTCGACGTCGACAGCATCCTTCCCGGCCAGGTCCTGCGCGTGCGCCCCGGCGAGTCCATCCCCGTCGATGGCGTGGTGCTCGAGGGCAGCTCGGCCGTGGACGAGAGTGCGCTAACCGGCGAGTCCATCCCCGTGGAAAAGGCCGCCGGTGACACCGTCAACGCCGCCACGGTCAACCGCACCGGATCGTTTACCTTCCGTGCCACACGCGTGGGCGCCGACACGTCGCTTGCCAAGATCATCCAGCTCGTCGAGGACGCCAACGCCACCAAGGCGCCCATCGCCCGCATGGCCGATAAGGTCGCTGGCGTATTTGTGCCCGTGGTGTTTGTGATCTCGGCCGTGACCTTTGCGGTGTGGATGGCACTGACTGGCAGCGTGAACGAAGCGCTCACCTCCGCCGTGGCCGTGCTGGTGATCAGCTGTCCGTGTGCACTGGGCCTGGCCACGCCCGTCGCCATTATGGTGGGCACCGGCAAGGGCGCCGAAATGGGCATTCTGTTCAAGAGCGCCGAGGCGCTGGAGAACCTGCGCAGCGTGGGCACCGTGGTGCTCGATAAGACGGGCACGGTCACCCGCGGCAAGCCTGCCGTGACCGATATCGTGGTAGCCACGCGCGCTGACGGCTCGTCCGCCATGAGCGAAAAGGCGCTGCTCAAGCTGGCCGCCGCGCTGGAGCGCTCAAGCGAGCACCCGCTGGCCGAGGCGATTATGGCCGAGTGCGAGACACGCGGAATCGTCGCGCGCATGGTCGAGGACTTTGCTGCCGTGCCCGGTCGTGGCGTTACGGCGCACGAAGGGCGAAACGCCATTGCCGCTGGTAACGTGCGCCTGATGAACGAGTTGGGCGTTACCGTGCCCGCGGGTCTTGCCGAGCAATTTGCCGCCGAAGGCAAGACGCCGCTGTTCTTTGCCAAGAACGGCGAGCTTGCCGGCACCATTGCCGTGGCTGACAAGGTCAAGGAGACAAGCGCCGCAGCCATTTCCGCGCTGCGCTCACTCGGCGTCGACGTGCGCATGCTCACCGGCGACAACCGCGTCACTGCCGAAGCAATCGCCCGCCGCGTGGGGCTGAGCAGCGAACAGGTCATCGCCGACGTCCTTCCCGCCGACAAGGAACGCCACGTGCGCGAACTGCAGGATGCGGGCGGCAAGGTCGCCATGGTGGGCGACGGCATCAACGACTCCCCCGCCCTGGCGCGCGCCGACGTGGGCCTTGCTATCGGCACCGGCGCCGACATCGCCAAGGAGGGCGCCGACGTGGTACTCATGCGCAGCGACCTCATGGACGTCGCCCGAGCCATCGAGCTTTCACGCGCCACGATCCGCAACATCAAGCAGGACCTGTTCTGGGCGCTGTTCTACAACGGCATCGGCATTCCGCTGGCGGCGGGCGTGTTCTTCCCCCTCACCGGTTGGCAGCTCTCGCCGATGTTCGGCGCCGCGGCCATGAGCCTGTCGAGCGTGTGCGTCGTAACCAACGCGCTACGCCTGAAATCCTTTAAGCCTAAAGTGGCAAAATAGGCTCACCATTAAGTCCATTTAGAACGGGTTTTCCAGGTGCCCGAGATTGACCTGAAAGAGGAGCGACGCGTACTTTGGTACGCGAGCGACGGCTTGAAGGTCAAGGTCGGGTGCCTGGGAAAGCCGACACAACAGAGAGGAATACCCATGCGTTACACAATCAAGACTTCCGGCCTCATGTGCGGCCACTGCGACGCCACCGTCGAGACGGCGCTGCTCAACGTAGCCGGCGTGACCGACGCCGACGCCGATCACGAGACTCAGACCGTCCAGGTGGAGTGCACCGACACCGTGACCGCCGAGCAGCTCGCTGCCGCCGTCGAGGGCGCCGGCGAGAAGTTCCATGCCCTGTCCGTAACCGCCGCGTAGCAGCTACCAGAGACATTCGACCCCATCGACCAGAAACGAGGACCCGCCATGATGGCAGACCATAAATCGGTGACCCGCATGCTCAAGACGGCACGCGGTCAAATCGACGGCATCCTGCGGATGGTCGAGGAGGACCGCTACTGCGTCGATATTTCCACGCAGCTCATGGCAACGCAGGCGCTCCTCGCGCGCATTAACGCCGACGTGCTCAAGGCCCACATTGAGGGCTGCGTCGCCTCGGCCATCGAATCGGGCGACGAGGAGCTCAAAGCCGCCAAGCTCGCCGAGATCGAACGCGTCGTCGACAAACTCGCCAAGTAATTGGTGCAATGGGGACAGGTACGTTTGCACCACATTGGTGCAGATGAACTTGTCCCCCTTGCTCTAAATCGGGTATAAAGGCGTGCAGCATATCGAATGAAAGGCAATGTGCATGAATGACTTTATGAAGGGTCGCAACGGCGCCGATGAGCTCACCATCGTGATGGGCTTTGCCGGAATCGTCATCGCGATGATCGGATCGATGGCCCGTATCCAGTGGCTCAGCTGGATCGCCATCGCCGTGATCGTGTTGGGCGTGCTGCGCGGCCTGTCCAAAAACATCGACGCGCGCCGCAAGGAGAACGATGCCTTTGTCGCGGCGACCGCAAACGTCCCCGGCCTAGGCAAGTTCGTCGCCAGCTTGGGCGGCGGGACTGCGGCCGCCAACGCCTCGCGCGCGGCCGGCACCAGCAAGGAAGACTTTGAGCGCGCCAAGCGAACGGCCAAGAAGATGTGGAAGGGCCGCAAGACCACGGCGTACCTCAAGTGTCCCAACTGCGGTCAGATGCTGTCCGTCCCCAAGGGCAAGGGCAAGATCCGCGTCACTTGCCCCAAGTGCCACGCCAAGATGGAGACACGCTCCTAGGCATCGCGCCGTGGGGCAAATGAATCAGTAGTGTTTGTCTCAAATCTGAAGCATTTATTCGATAAAAAAGCCGAGGCCTCTTGCTGAGACCTCGGCTTTTTTGTATAAGGCGGCGGCGTTCGACGAGCCGACTGTCCCCCGTCACACCGGCGCTTACGCCACGCCGTCGCGGGCCAGCTCCTCGGCCAGCGCTTCGGCAGGCATGGCCATAATCGTGTCGAGCTCGGCGTCCACCTCGGGAATACGCTTCACCTTGAGTTTGCGCACCAGGTTGCCGCGGCACATCACGTGCATTGGCTCGCGCAGAGCGCGCAGGTCATCGAGCGGGTTCTCGCGCGTCACCAGGATATCGGCGGCCTTGCCGCACTCGACCGTGCCGGTCTCGCCGCCTAGGCCCAACAGCTCGGCATTGACCTGCGTCGCCGTATGCAGCGCAAAGGCGTTGCTCACGCCCACGTACTTGGCAAAGTAAGCGACTTCGCGCCACATGTCGTACTGGGTCACGAACGGGCAGCTCGAGTCCGTGCCCAGGCCCACCTTGACGCCGGCTTCCAGCGCCGCACGAGCGCTCTCGATAATGCCCGAGCACACGATGTCGCCGTTCTTCTTTTGCGTGTCGGTCGAATGGGTCTTTTCCGGATCGAGCAGTACAAACGGCAGCGCCGGACTAATCGTGCAGGTCACGCTCGGCGCGCGTCCCTCGAGCTGTGTTCCCGCGGCGCCGCGGTACAGCTCCAGGATCTCGGGGGTCATCGGAGCGCCGTGCTCGATTGTGTCGACACCGGCCTGAAGCGCGGCCTTCACACCTTCGGTGCTCTCGACATGGGCCATAACCGGCAGGCCCACCTCGTGCGCAGCCTTGCACGCCGCCGCGGCGACATCGACCGGCATGCGCAGCACGCCCGGCTCGCCTACTTCGGTCGCATCGAACACGCCACCCGTTACGAACAGCTTGATGACATCGGCACCGCGCGCATACAAGTCACGCACTTGTTCGGCCGCCTCGGCGGGACTATTAGCCACCTGGGCGAA
This sequence comes from Collinsella sp. AM15-2, assembly GCF_003471985.1. NCBI lineage: Bacteria > Bacillati > Actinomycetota > Coriobacteriia > Coriobacteriales > Coriobacteriaceae > Collinsella > Collinsella sp. AM15-2. The sequence continues at coordinate 7,770 of NZ_QRKO01000002.1, forward strand.
CAAGCCCGCACCATGGCCGCCCGGCACCGTGACGCCCGTTCCCGGCGCCACCAGACGCGGACCCTGATACTTGCCGGCGTCGATAGCGTTGCGCACGGCGATGTCGGCAAACAGCGGGTCGCCCGCGCCGCGCACCGTGGTCACGCCGCTTGCCAACTGTTGCTGGGCACTGCCTTTGAGGATGTGGCGAACGATGGCGCAGCCCACGGGATTGTCGAGCTTCTTCATCAGCGCGCCCGCATCGCCCGCCGAGACCGGTTTGCCCGAACCGCACAGATGCACGTGCATATTGATGAGACCCGGCATGAGATACGCACCGCCCAGGTCGATGACCTCGGCACCTGCAGGCGCCTGCGCCACAGCAGTCGGCCCCATCCAGGTGATGATGCCACGCTCGACGGCCACGGCCATATCGGACTGCGGCTCCATATGCTCCGAACCATCCAGAACGGTCGCATTGATAAACAACGTGGGACGATCAGCAGACGCCATATCGAGCTCCTCCCCCTCAGAAAACTTCAACATTTGTCCATTATTACCCAGTTCGGCAGGATTGCTGCGGACATATCGGTTAACGGAGAAAGGAGGAGATGCGGAGAATGGAATGCGTTGCAGCCCCATCCCAGCGACATCCGGGAAATGTCTTGATCTGTAACAGATAGACCGTCTTTAACCTTCCAAATGTTACAGATCGAGATCTTTCGGCACCGCGTCCAACCTTCTGTCTCGATCTGTAACAGTTACGAGGCCAAACGGCCCCTTGTTGTTACAGATCGAGACAAACTCGGCAGGAACAACCACATCCGCGTCAGTTGCACCACTCAGCGCCCATACCACTGCCGCCTCCATTGCTCAGCCAAATCGGCCCGCTGCGGAATGTCCGCCAGTCTCATCTTTTCAGCCAGCTTCCCCGGATTCTTGAGTTCATCAAACGTAAACCTCAGCACCTTATGTCCGAGCATCGTCAGATGGGACTCCCGCTGACGTTCCGCCACGAATGGGTCGACCGACTCCCGATCCCCACCATCCTGCAGGGTATACTTTCCCTTTCCATCGAGCTCGCCAATCACGCACGTCCCGTCCTCGAGCCTCCAGAAATAGTCGACTCGAAATACCTGATTCGGATCGAGCGGGTCACGAAACTCCACCTGCAACCCTGGCACCGGAAAACCGTATGCAATAAAGAACGCCCGAAAGCGAGACTCACCGCCATTCTCGGACAGCCCGTCCGCATACGACGCGATCACCTGCGCTCTGCGATACCCTCGCCTGCCCTCGCAATCGGAGCGGAGACACTCGCACAGGTCATCGCGCGATACGCCCTTTGCTCGCAACGCAGAATCGGCAATCGCCAACCCGTAGGAGAACGGCGCGCGCAGCAGGCAATCTTCTACCGTGCGCCAAAACGGCGTCACCCGCACGCCATCGACTTGTTCAAGCGCGCCCGCCGCCTGCGGACGCAACAGCCGGCATCCTGCACTCAGAGGCACCGAGCAACCTGTCTTAACAAGAAATCGCGGCCCGAGCAGATGATTCGGCACCTCCAGACCCCACAAAAGCGCCGCGTCATAACCCCAAAACGCCCAATCGGGATGAAACTCTGCAAGCCCTTTGATGGTACGCAGCGCTCGCTCCGCCGGTGTCAACGCGTCCCAATCATGTTGAAAACAGAACAAATACGACTCAGGCTCCGCGATATCGTCGGTTCCCACATGGCGCCGCAGCCACATGAGCTCGGCATTGTCGTGCGTCACAAACAGCACGCCTTGTTCAGCCGCCTCCGTGAGCCTGGCAAGCATCCTATTCCGCGCCAAGGTGTTACGTGTTGCATGCTTGTGTTTGAAAACGGTATTAGACACTTCCATCACCACCACATCGGAGAAATGGGCCATCGCCGCTGTTGCCTCCGCTGACAAACGTCTCGATCTGTAACAGGTAGACCGGTTTTTGTCCCTAAACGTTACAGATCGAGACATAAAGGCAGAAGGCAAGGCAGGCGACAGCTGCCCATCCTCTACTCCCATTCCTGTTCGTAGATGTTGAGCGACTTCACATACCGCCCCTGGGCGCCCATGACGTCGCGGACCAGGCGCAAAAAGAAGCTGATGCACGAGGTATCGAAACCGTCCTCTAGGTCCTCGGGATGCACCGCGCCCGGCCCGTCGACGGCCGTGTCGCCCAGGCGCGCGATGTCATACAGGTAGAGCTGCCCCGCCGTCAGCCAGACATCGTCGACGCACGCGAGTCGCACCGCAATCGCGCCGTCGCTCCAGTGCTCCTTTTGCACGATATGTGGGTCGTAGACGTCAAAGCGACGGTCGGTGCGCGTGTCACGCAGCGCGACCATACCAGCTGCAGGGTCCTTGTCCAAAATGCCAAAACGCGAAAAGTAATGCGTGCCGCACACTTGCTCAAGCCGCTTGAGCGACGCAGGCGGAAGCGACGCCGGCGGCTCGTCCACATACAGTTCCAACAGCGTCTTGCCGTGGTAATAGGGGCGCTCAAACAGCAGCCAATCGGTAAACGCCATGTTGTAGGCCATGATTTCGTTTTGAGAAGGTTCCTCGCAATAGCTGAGCCACGGATCGACGATAATCTCGAACTGCTCGCGCGCCGGCTCCAGAAATTGAAACTTCCGCAGCATCCAAAAGTGAGCCATGTCGGCAATATCGTTGCCGACGGCTTCGGCCAGCTCTGCTCGGTCAAATACTTGGTCAGTCATGGCATCCTCCTCAAACTGATGGACCTCAATTTGAGCTTACGAGGAGGGCGAGCAGCCGAGGCAAGCGCGGGCAAAATAGGCCTTCGACTGCAAACCAGATGCTGACCAAACACTTGACGGGACACTTGACCGAATGAGCGAACCGCAACAAAACCGCAGGTAGACATAGACAGCCAACCCGCCCTTTTGAGCCAGATGCCCGCAGCCACCACAGAAACAACAGGTGACCACAGCCCAAGAAGTCGACAAATGAACACCCGTACGTCGACAAACGAGCAAGTCGCTCGCAAAGAGTGTCCCCAACGACTAGACAAAAAATGACTAGTCATTGGGGACGTTCTTAAATGACTACTTTACAGCTCCAGTGCCTCGGCGACTTCGGCTGCGCAGGCCTGGGCATCGGCCATGGCGTTCACGACGAGCGAGCTGCCGTTGCGGGCATCACCGGCCACATACACCGGCGCGGCATCGGCGGCGACACCCTCCGTGCGAGCCGCGAGGTGCGAGCCCTCGGCAGCCATCACCGGCAGCGGACGACCAGCGGTGGCAACAGGCACGCTCACCGCATCGAACACGCCGTGCTCGGGACCCGTAAAGCCGCAGGCGATGAGCACCAGCTGCGCCGGCACCTCGTGCTCGGAGCCCGCAATGCGCTCGGGCTTTCCCGCCGACCAATCCAAATCGACCACGCGCAGACCCGCAGCCGCACCCTTCTTGTCCAGCAGCACCTCGAGCGTATCCACGCCCCAGGCGCGCATCTCGCCACCCATCGCAGCGATAGCCTCCTGCTGGCCGTAGTCGGTCTTCTTAACGTTGGGCCACTGCGGCCAGGGGTTGCTCGCCGCGCGCTTATCGGGCGCAGCCGGCAAGAACTCAAACTGGCGCACGCTGCGCGCACCCTGGCGCACCGCAGTGCCCACGCAGTCGTTTCCGGTATCGCCACCGCCAATGACCACAACGTCCAGGCCGCGTGCGTTCACCGCGGGCTCGCCGCCATCGAGCACCGAGACGGTCGAAGCCGTCAGATAGTCCACGGCATACACCACGCCGGGAGCATCCACGCTCGCAGCCGAAAGCCCGCGCGGGGCACGGGCACCAGCAGCCACCACGACAGCGTCAAAGTCATCGAGCTCGGCCGCCACCGCAGGGTTCGTAACGTCGACACCCAGCTCAAACACAATGCCCAGTTCGCGCATGAGCGCCACGCGACGCTCGACCACGGACTTCTCGAGCTTCATGTTGGGAATGCCGTACATGAGCAGGCCGCCCGGGCGGTCGTCGCGCTCAAACACCGTCACGCGGGCGCCACGACGCGCAAGCTCCCATGCTGCCACCAGACCAGCAGGACCGGAGCCCACCACGGCAACCGTGGGCGCGCCCTCCCCTGCCGGCTCAAAGCGGCGCGGGCCACCGTTTGCCCATTCGCGGTCGCTGATCGCACGCTCGTTGTCATGGATCGTCGTGGGCTGGCCATCGACCGAACCCAGGTTGCACGCGGCCTCGCACAGCGCCGGGCACACGCGACTCGTGAACTCGGGCATGGGCGAGGTGAGCGCCAGACGCTCGGCAGCCTCGTCCCAGCGGCCGCGATACACCAGCTCATTCCACTCGGGAATCAGGTTGTGCAGCGGGCAGCCACTCGGGCGCGCCTTGCCAAAGCTCGCGCCCATTTGGCAAAACGCCACGCCGCACATCATGCAGCGGCTCGCCTGGGCACGGCGCGCGTCGTCGTCGAGCTCCACGTACAGCGGATCAAAATCATGGCTGCGCTCCTCCACGGGGCGAAGCTCGTGGGTCACACGATCGATATCAAGAAAAGCACCGGGCTTACCCATGGCACTTACGCCTCCTTCTTGGTCGAAGCAACAGAGCTGGCGGCGGTGGGCACAGCACCCGCAGCACCGCCCGCGACATCAAAGCGAGCGACATCCGCGGCACTCGCGCGACCGGTCACGATGTCAAACGCCAGCTCCTCGGCCTGCGCATGCGTCTTGCCGGCAGCCTCGCCCGCGGCGACAATCGCCAGCACGCGCTCGTACTCGGTCGGAATGACCTTCACAAAGCGCTTGCTCATCGTCTCAAAGCTGTAGAGCAGTTTAATGCCGCGCGGGCTCTGCGTCGCGTCCACGTGCTCCTGGATGAGCTCGCGAATCTGCGCCAACTCGCCGGCCGTCGGGGCCTTGAGCTCAACGCTCTCGTGGTTCACACGGGCATCGAGCGTGCCGTACTGGTCAAAGACATAGGCCACGCCGCCTGTCATGCCGGCAGCAAAATTCTGCCCGACCTCGCCCAGGATGAGCGCCAGACCGCCCGTCATGTACTCGCAGCCATGGTTGCCGCAGCCCTCGACCACCACGGTGGCACCGGAGTTGCGCACGGCAAAACGCTGGCCGGCAAGACCGTTAATGAAGCCGCGGCCGCTCGTAGCACCAAAGAACGCAACGTTGCCCACGATGATGTTCTCGTCGAACTTGTAGGTCGCATGCGGGTTGGGGCGCATCGACACCTCGCCGCCCGAAAGACCCTTGCCAAAGTAGTCGTTGGCGTCGCCGCACACGTTGAGCGTAATGCCGCGCGGCAGGAAGGCGCCAAAGCTCTGACCGGCCGATCCATCGCAATCGATGGTGATGGAGCCGGCGGGCAGGCCCTCGGGATGTGCCTTGGTCACCGCGTTACCCAGGATGGTGCCCACGCAACGGTTGACGTTGGCGATATCGGCGCGGAAGCGAATCGGACGCAAGTGGGCACGGGCATCGGCCGTATAGGGCACGAACAGCGTGGAGTCGAGCGTCTTGTCGAGCTCGCTGTCCGCGGCCATCTGCGGCAGGAAGTGACGACCGTCGGCGCCTGGGATATGGGCACCGAACTCACAGGTCGCGCTTGCCAGCACGGGCGACAGATCCAGCAGGTTGGCCTTGCGGTTGCCCGGCACCTCGATCTGGCGCAAACACTCGGGATGGCCAACCATCTCATCGACGGTGCGGAAGCCCAGGCTCGCCATGACCTCACGCAGCTGCTCGGCAACAAAGAGCATAAAGTGCTCAACGTGCTCGGGCTTGCCGCGGAAGCCGCGACGCAGGCGGCAGTTTTGCGTGGCGATGCCGGCGGGGCAAGTATCCTGCTGGCAGTCGCGCTGCATGAGGCAGCCCATCGAGATGAGCGGCATGGTCGCAAAGCCAAACTCCTCGGCGCCCAGCAAGCAGGCGACGGCAACGTCGGTGCCGTCCATGAGCTTGCCGTCGGCCTCGAGCACCACGCGTGAGCGCAGGCCGTTTTGCAGCAGCGTCTGCTGAGCCTCGGCAAGGCCGAGCTCCAGCGGCAGACCCGCATGCCAGATAGAGTCGCGCGCAGCGGCACCTGAGCCGCCGTTGTGGCCACTGATCAAGATCTTGTCGGCAGCACCCTTGGCCACACCGGTGGCGATGGTGCCGACGCCGGCCTCGCTGACCAGCTTGACCGACACGCGCGCGCCGGGGTTGGCGTTCTTAAGGTCGAAGATCAGCTCTGCCAGGTCCTCGATGGAGTAAATATCGTGGTGCGGCGGAGGCGAAATCAGGCCGATGCCGGGCGTGGACTGACGGACCTCGGCGATCCAGGGGTAGACCTTCTTGCCGGGCAGGTGTCCACCCTCGCCGGGCTTGGCGCCCTGGGCCATCTTGATCTGAATCTCGAAGGCGCTGCACAGGTATCGGCTCGTCACGCCAAAGCGTGCGCTTGCCACCTGCTTGATGGCGGAGTTCTTGGAGTCACCGTTGGCCAGCGGGGTCTCGCGACGCGGGTCCTCGCCGCCCTCGCCCGAGTTGGAGCGTCCATGCAGGCGATTCATGGCGATGGCCATGCACTCGTGCGCTTCTTTGCTGATGGAGCCGTACGACATGGCGCCGGTGTTAAAGCGGCGGACAATGTCGAGCGCCGGCTCCACCTCGTCGAGTGCCACCGGAGTGCGACCGCTGGCATCAAAGTCGAGCAAGTCGCGCAGGCGCACGGCACGGCCGGTGCGGTGCAGGCGGCTGCTGTACTCCTTAAAGGTGTCGTAGCTGTCCTCACGGCAGGCGGTCTGAAGCAGGTAAACAGTCTGCGGATCGATGAGGTGATCCTCGCCGCCGAGCGGGCGCCACTTGGTCAGACCCAACGTGGGCAGCTGATCGGGAGCCGGGCTCTTAAGGATAGCGAGCGCGGCGTCGTAGCGCTCGTTTTGCTCGCGCTCGACGTCCTCGACACCCATACCGCCCACACGGCTCACCGTGCCGGCGAAATACGCGTTGACGAACTCCGGCGTAAAGCCCACGGCCTCGAAGATCTGCGCCGAATGGTAGCTCTGCACCGTGGAGATGCCCATCTTGGACATGATGGAGACGATGCCGGCGGTCGCAGCCTTGTTGTAGTTGGCGATGCCCTGCTCGGCCGTCACTTCCAGGTCGCCGCGTGCCGCCAGATCGCGGATGCACGCATGTGCGTTGTACGGATAGATGCCGCTCGCGGAGTAGCCCACCAGTGCCGCAAAGTCGTGCGGGGACACGGCGTCGCCGCACTCCACCACGATGTCGGCAAAGGTACGCACACCGGCGCGGATCAGGTGATTGTGCACGCAGCCCACGGCGAGCAGCGACGGCACGGGCGCCTCGCCCGCAGCGGCACGATCGCTCAACACCACGATGTTCACGCCGTCGCGGACCGCAGCTTCAACGTCCTCTGCAAGCTGCTTGAGCGCAGCCTGCAGCGCGCCCTCGCCGGCATCGCGGCGGTACACGGCACGGAAGCGGCGGGTCTTAAAGCCCACGCGGTCGATGGCGCAAATGCGGTCGAACTCCTCCTCGCTCAGCAGTGGGCGCTCCAAGCGCACCAGTTGACAGGCCGTGCGGGAATCCTCGAGCAGGTTGCCGTGGTTGCCCAGGTAGAGCGTGGTCGAAGTCACCATGTGCTCGCGCAGGGCATCGATCGGAGGATTCGTGACCTGGGCGAACAGCTGATAGAAGTAATCAAAGAACGAACGCGTCTTCTTGGACAAGCAGGCCAGAGGGGCGTCGATGCCCATCGAGGCGAGCGGGGCCTTGCCCTGCCGGGCCATGGGGCGCACGACCTCGTCGACGTCATCCCAGTGATAGCCGAGCTTGGCCATGCGCACGGCGGCAGGCACCTCGACGTCCTCGGCGGGCGCGGGCGCGGCGGGCTTGTCGAGCGCGTCGACCGTCAGCGTCTCCTCGGCGATCCAGTCGCGGTAGGGCTTTTCCTTGGCATAGCGGGCTCGCAGCTCGTCGTTGTAGATGACGCGCCCGCGGGCAAAGTCGACCTCGAGCATCTGGCCCGGCCCCAGACAGCCGCTCGTCAGGATGTTCTCGGGGCTCACCTCGATGGTGCCCACTTCGCTTGCCAGCATAAAGCGACCGTCGCGCGTCACGTAGTAACGAGCGGGGCGCAGGCCGTTGCGGTCGAGGGCGGCGCCCAGCGTGCGGCCGTCGGTAAAGGCGATGGCAGCCGGGCCATCCCAGGGCTCCATGAGCATGGACTGGTAGGCATCGTAGGCGCGGCGCTCCTCACTCAGGCTGTCGTTGTGGTCCCACGGCTCGGGCAGCAACATGGATGCGGCGCGCGTAAGCGGGCGACCGTTCATGACCAGGAACTCGAGCACATTGTCCAGAATCGCGGAGTCGGAACCCTCGCGGTTGATGATGGGCATCACGCGCTCAAGATCGTGCTGCAGCACGGGGCTGTACAGGTTGGGCTCGCGGGCGCGAATCCAGTTGACGTTGCCCTTGAGGGTATTGATCTCGCCGTTGTGGATGATAAAGCGGTTGGGGTGCGCACGCTCCCAGCTGGGCGTGGTGTTGGTGGAGTAGCGCGAGTGGACGAGCGCCACGGCCGTCTTGACGGCGGCGTCGTTGAGGTCGATGAAGAAGCGGCGCATCTGCGTGGCGACCAGCATGCCCTTGTACACGATGGTGCGCGAGCTCATAGAGCACACGTAGAAGATCTTGTCGCGCAGGGCAAACTCGGTGTCGGCCTTCTTTTCGATGGTGCGACGGCACACGTACAGGCGACGCTCAAAGGTATCGCCGGCGGGTGTGTCGTCCGGACGGCCCAGGAAGGCCTGCAAGATGGTGGGCATGCAGGCGCGCGCCGTCTCGCCCAGGTCGTGCGGGTCGACCGGCACCTCGCGCCAAAAGAGCAGCGGCACGCCGGCCTCGGCGCAGCCCTCCTCGAACACGCGACGGGCATCCTCTACGCCCTTGTCGTCCTGCGGGAAGAACAGCATTGCCACGCCATAGTCGCCCTCTGCCGGCAGAATCTGGCCGCACTTTTGAGCCTCTTTACGGAAAAAGTGATGCGGAACCTGGAACAGGATGCCAGCGCCGTCGCCGGTGTTCTTCTCGAGTCCCGTGCCGCCGCGGTGCTCCAAGTTGACCAGAATGGACAGTGCATCGTCCAGAATCTGGTGATGGCGCTCACCGTTGATATCGGCAAGCGCGCCGATGCCACAAGCATCGTGGTCGAATTCGGGGCGATAAAGGCCCTGCTGCTGAGCGGAATCTGCCTGCATCGCGATCCTCCCCTAGATATTTAGACAGTCAGTTGACTAGGCATACTATGAGCATCGCCGACCCGTTGTGTTTCCCACCCGTTTCGAAACAATCGCGTAACGCACGCCCTACGAGTGGACACCGCCGACCTCAAGGGCGACAACATAGGCCCCAAGTTCGGCCTGTTAGCTCACCACTTCAAACATCTCAATCTGTAACAGGAAGGCCCAATTACGACGACTAACTGTTACAGATTGAGATGTTATCGAGAGACAGTTCCGAATGTCTCGATCTGTAACACGAAGGGCCGGTTTTGGCGGTCAGCTGTTACAGATCGAGATTTTCCATAGGACCATTTCTTCCTGTCTTGATCTGTAACACCTAGACCCAATTTCCATCCCTAGTTGTTACAGATCGAGACATTTCGGCAGCCCCCTTTCACCATCCCATTCAAATACAACAATTTTGTTAGTCTTGGTTAACTTTTAAGCTTAAAACGGGTATCCTTTGCGGCGTCAAGCAAACGGCACACAGGAGCGCACCATGCTCAACCATCTCAAACAACACTTTGGCTCCCGACGCACCGGCGGTCACGGAGGTCTAGACATCGCGCGGCATATCGGCCCCGGGCTGCTCGTGACCGTCGGCTTTATCGACCCGGGCAACTGGGCCTCCAATATGGCCGCGGGCTCGCAGTTTGGCTACGCGCTGCTGTGGATCGTCACGCTGTCCACGATTATGCTCATTGTGCTGCAGCACAACGCGGCGCACCTGGGTATCGCCACGGGCACCTGCCTTGCCGAGGCCACGACACGTTACCTCCCCCGCTTCGTTGGACGCACGGTACTCGCCAGTGCCTATCTCGCGACTGTCGCCACCGCCATGGCCGAAGTCCTGGGTGGCGCGATTGCCCTTCAAATGCTCTTTGGGCTGCCCGTGCGCGCGGGTTGCGTCATCGTGGCGGCAGTATCGATGGCGATGCTCATGACGAGCTCCTACAAGCGCGCCGAACGCTGGATCATCGCCTTCGTGGGTGTGGTAGGACTCTCGTTTTTAGCAGAGCTCGCGCTGGTCAAAGTCGACTGGCCGCAAGCAACCGCAAGCTGGATCACGCCCAGTATGCCCACTGGCTCTGCCGCGATCATCGTGAGTGTCCTGGGTGCGGTCGTTATGCCACACAATCTCTTCCTGCACTCCGAGGTCATCCAATCCATGCACTTCGAAGGCCAAGGCGAGCAGGTTATCGAAGAACGTCTGCGCTACGAGCTCTTCGACACGATCTTTTCGATGGGCGTGGGCTGGGCAATCAACTCGGCCATGGTCATCCTTGCCGCAACGACCTTCTTTGCGCACGGCATGGTCGTAGACGACCTCGCCGTCGCAGCGGCCACGCTCTCCCCCATCTTGGGCCCGGCGAGCTCGACCATCTTTGCGGTAGCGCTGCTGTTTGCGGGCCTCTCGAGTAGTGTGACGGCGGGCATGGCGGCGGGCACCATCACCGCGGGCATGTTCGACGAGGAATACGACATCCACGACCGACATTCCTCGATCGGGGTGGCGGCCTGTTTCGTCGGCGCAGTGACGGCGTGCCTGGTCGTCCCAAATCCTTTTGAAGGTCTCATCTGGAGTCAGGCGCTGCTGTCGCTTCAGCTGCCGATTACGGTCTTTGTGCTCATACGGCTCACCAGCTCACGCCGCGTCATGGGCAAATATGCCAATTCGCGCCCGCTCAACGCGCTGCTCGTAGGGATCGGTGCCATCGTGACGATTCTCGATGTCGTGTTGTTGACAGGGATGTAATGGGACGGGGCACCTACCCAGGCAAACGTCTCGATCTGTAACAGGAAGACCCGTTTCGAGCCGTTAGATGTTACAGATCGAGATCATTCCGAGGGACAGCTCCGTTTGTCTCAATCTGTAACAAGTGGACCCAATTTCCACCGTTAGATGTTACAGATTGAGACAAAAGGTCGGCCGGACTCACAACAGACAGGATCGGCCAACAGCAACCGTGATCCCTTGGGGGCGGAGGAAAAGGGTCCCGGCCGGGATATCCGACCGGGACCCTTGGACAGAGCTATGTGTTGCCGTGAGCCGCGTGCCGACGAGCTACTCCTCGACGAGCTCAAACTGATCGGGACCGACGCCGCAGACCGGGCACACGTAGTCCTCGGGCAGCTCGGGCGTGTCGACCTCAACCTCGTAGCCACAAACGATGCACACGAACTTATACGTCTTCTTCTCCTCAGCCATGATGTTCTCCTCTCGAACGCGACTGGTGATGTACTTCATCTATTAGTATAGATTCTCAATAATATAATGCAAGTATTTTTAAAACATTTCTAGCCTTGATACGAGGACGCCTTCGGAGGCGTCTTGCCCTTCAGGACCTTATGGTAGTAATCGTAGGTGAGCGGCGTCTCGTCGCTCAGGCGCTCGGCATCCTCGACCTCGCCGATAAACAGTAGATGCGTGCCCACATCCACAGTGTCGATCAAACGGCAGCTAAACAGGGCCGTCGCGTGCTCGGGCACATAGGGCATGCCCAGAGCCGTCTCGCGGGTCTCGTATTTGGCAAACTTGTCATAATCGCTGCTGGTGCGAAATCCAAAGTTGCCAATGTAGAGCATATCCGCCGTCTGGTCGATCACGGTCAGCGCAAAGGCCTTGGCAGTCTCGATCACGCCAGCGGTCACATTTTCCTTGTTTACGGAAACCGAGATGCGAGGTGGTGCTGCCGTCACCTGCACCGCCGTGTTGATGACGCAGCCGGCGCGCAGCCCGTCTGCCGCGGCGCTCACCACATACAGACCGCTCGGCATGGTAAAGAATGCAGTTTTGTCCATAACAAGTACTCCCCTAACCCGGGATTGAACCTTAAGGCTGTATGTACCCATAAAAAGCGGCGCCCATAACGGACGCCGTTTTTTGGAAATATATGGCAAAACAGCAAGGAAGACGGGGCGGGCGCGGTAGGGCACCTTCCCGTGAACTCGCTCCTAGCGGTTGCGTTCTTTAAGAGCGCGGTCGATCTCGCGCTGGACATCGCGCTTGGCCATATCCTCGCGCTTGTCGTAAAGCTTCTTGCCGCGGCCTAGGCCCAGCAGCAGCTTTACGCGGCCGTCGGTATTAAAGTAGAGCTCCAGCGGCACCAGCGCATAGCCGCGGTTGCGAAGTTTGCCGTCAAGAAAGTCGATCTCCTTGCGGTGCAGCAGCAGACGGCGCCGACGGTCGGGATCGCGATTCCACACGCCACCATGGCTATAAGGGTGGATATGCAGGCCGACGAGCCAGCACTCCCCGCCACGAATCAGTGCGAAGGTATCGGTAATCTGGCACGCGCGCTCGCGAATCGACTTGACCTCGGTACCGCTCAGCTCAATACCGCACTCAAACGTCTCATCGATAAAGTACTCGTGATGTGCCGAGCGATTCTTGGAAATGAGCTTGCGCTCGCGCTTACTGGGCATCGCCGGCCTCCTTGGCGCCATCGGCGTTTGAGCCCGCAGCCTCGCGCTTTGCCTTGCGCTCGGCGTTAAGCTCGGCATCACTCTCGCGCACCAGCTTGATAATCGCCGCGCACGCCTCTTCGCCCACCAGGTCGCGGGCACGGACCGTCAGGCGCGTAGCCTCCTGCTTGTCGCCGTCGCTCGCAGCGTCGGTCGCACACATGATCAGGCAGATGGCAATCTCGGCCGAAGGCGAGGTCGGCACGCCCTGCAGGGCGAGCTCACCCATCACATGGTCGTCACTCTCGTCCGCGGCATCCGGATAGGTGGTATGGATCTTGTTGAGCAGGCGCGTCGTATGCGCATCGTTGGGCGCCAGGCGCAGCGCCAGACGCGCGCAGCCCACGGCAGCCGAAATGTTCTCGGTCTCGGGCTCCAAGAAGTACTGACCCAAGTTGGTGTAGGCGCGTGCGGCGCACTTACCGTCGCTCGCGCGCTCCAGCACCGAGAACGAGAGCGATGCCCACTCCTGCTTGTCCTCGAGCGCGCGGAACAGCTCGGCCAAGTCCAAGCGATAGTTGCAGTTCATGGGATCCCAACGCACGGCCTGCATCAGGGCATTCCGAGCACTCACATAATCCTGCTGGCGGATGTAGGCAAACGCCATGTCGGAGTACAGGCGGTCAAAGGGAACCTCGACCTGCACCAGCTCGCGCGGATCCTTCTCCACGCGGCGATAGGCCAGGCGCTCAAACTTGCTGTCGAAGCTAAAGTACTGGCGCTTCTCCTCCGTCTTGCACTCAGCGTCGATATACTCCTCGGCGAGCTCCACCAGACGCTCAAGCAGCGGCGTCGCCGTAGCCAGGTCGCCCTGCGCCAGATAGTTCTCGGCATACGTGATGTCTTCCAAGCTGATAGGCAGGTCCATGACAACTCCTCGGTCCGGGCGGCAGACTCAACGCGCGCCTTAAATATCGGTCAATACACAAAACCCGGGTCTCTTACGAGGCCCGGGCGTTCAATTTTGGTAGCCCGTACCAGATTCGAACTGGTGATCTCCGCCTTGAGAGGGCGGCGTCCTAAACCGCTAGACGAACGGGCCATATGTAGCAAATGCAATGGCTGGGATGGAGGGAGTCGAACCCCCATTGACGGAACCAGAATCCGCTGTCCTGCCATTAGACGACATCCCAATGACTGCATCGCTGCGCTCGGCTGTGCCTTTGCGCAAGAAAGAAATATACGGGAAGTCCGGCCGTGACGCAAGCCCCAATTTTGACTTTTTTGAAATTCAGTCAAATACGGCCGACACGTGAAGGACCTGTGAAGCGCCAGCGACACGTACGGCGCCAAAGCCCGTAAAACATCCCGCATCTACCGCTGGTAGATTACAACAATGCAGCACTCACGGCTGATGGCACAATCGAACCGTCATCATTGCACGGATATCGAGGCGCCATGGACGAAGAGCTTGATTACCTATGGGAGACCCTGGGCCTCGAGATCACTGCTGACCTTTGGCCCGAACGGGACAAAATCCATCCCACTCTGCGCCCCGCCATCACGGTGATGCAGGCAAACTACCGCCGTGCATCCTTTTTGATCATGCGGATGTCATGGCACGCGGGACTCCCCGACCTTAAGCGAATCCAGGCAAGCCTCGTCGAGCTGTCCGGTATGCCGACTGTCATATCCGAGGCGCACCTGGAGCAGCGACAGCGCGAGCGACTGCAACAGCAGCGGATTCCCTTTATCTGCCCCGGCGTTCAGGCATATCTGCCCTTTATGGACGAGGAGTACTGGAGCGGCAAGCCCAACAAGCACGTAAAGGTCTACGATCCGCACGAATGGGCACAGCTCGATGATTGAGCCGAGCGAGCCCGCCGATGGAAAACACGTCCCACCCTGAGCACTCAAAACGGGTCGCACTTTCCGCAGCCGCTACAGCAACGCCTCGACCCAAGCCGATTCCCTAAAGCCAGGAATCGCAAAGTCGTCGCCCACCAGCAGCGGACGCTTGACCAGCATGCCGTCGGTCGCCAGCAGCTCGTAGCACTCCCGATCCGTCATACCCGCATCCAGGCGTGCCTTCAGGCCCAGCTCTCGATATTTCATGCCCGACGAGTTGAAGAAGCGTCGCACCGGCAGCCCCGAACGAGCAATCCAGGTCGCAAGTTCATCGGCCGCGGGATTGTCCAAAACGATATCGCGGTCGATATACTCTACCCCGTGTTCGTCCAGCCATGCCTTGGCCTTCTTACAGGTCGAGCACTTGGGATATTCAACAAACAGTACGGTCATGGGAATCCTCCGAATATAGATCGGCCAACGCGGACACACGCCACACGAGGCACCTTCGTATGATGGGCCAATTGTAGCCCACGGGTCACACGCTAAACGAACCGTACCCCGAATCCGCGTTTGATGAACGGCAGCAGCTCCATTGCCTCGGGCGTGATATGGCCCGCAACGTTCATGCGCTCGTCACCGGGAAGATCGACCCGCGCGATCTCAAGCTCGCCTTCGTAGCGCCCATATCCGCTATTGCTCACAGCGATCGACCCCGCCTTTCGCGGCAGGCCGGCTCCGGCATCCGTCGGCACGGAATCCGGCTTAAGCTTCGTACGTGACTCCTGAGACCTAAAGATGAGGACACTCGAGTCGGGCCGGTCGTGATGAATCTGCCCGCGCACATAGGCATAACCGGGCTCAAGCTCGCATTGCAGGTCCACGTATCCGGCGGAAACTTGAGCAAACTGCGCCCAGCCCGCATCGGAAAGATCGGGGTCGCCGACCAACACAATGTCGCAATCGGCGCCATGTGCAAGCTCAAGCATATTGAGAGCAACCTTTAACGCGCGACCGCGCTGCGCCTCGACCGTCGGCAGTCCCTCGAATACTGGCCCGCGAACGTTAGCATCACCCGGCACAAAAGCCATGATTTCGAATCCAAGCGCCGCAAGACGAAGATTCACCCGAGCAATGTCCTCCAGAGCTAAACCGGTATAAGGCTTGGGGTAAAAATTGTGGCAGGCGGCAAAACGAGTCACATCGGCACCGGCCTCACGCCACGATGCGATTTCATCAGAACTCACCGTCGATGCATTGACCACAATGCGAAATACACCGGACAGCTCCGCGACCCGCTGGGCGCTAAAGCCATAGTCCAAACGAAGGTATTCCAACCCCAGATCGCGCAGGTCCTCGATGCGCTCAAGCCCGAGCAAATCGCACGTGCGAGGCCCCACATCGGCAATGAGCGCAATGCCGCGGGCGGAAAGCAGCGACAGCACATGACGGACCTTATCGGCATACGCCGCTCCCCCATCCTCGGGAATATGCAGCGAGGTGAACGCATAGCGCGCACCCGCCGCGGCACCACGCTCAATTGTCCGCTCAATATCCTGCAGAGGGCTGGAAAGATAAATCGAAATACCCGTTTTCACGCTTCAACGCTCCTTTAAAAAAGGCCGGCGGAGCAGTTAGCCCCGCCGGCACAACCATAGCATCAAGAAATCTGCCGCGCGCCGCGAGCCCTGAGCAACACGGCTCGCGATATCAAACTATTCGCCAAAGAACTCGTTGATCTTCTGCTCGTCGACGCCAAAGAACCACGTCAGGACAAAGCCGGCGGCATAGGCAAGCAGCATAGCGGCAACGTAGCCGAGCTGCTGGCCAGGAACGACGATCAGCAGGCCAAACAGACCGGAAACGCCCTGAGAAACCGTGCCGATGTGAAGCAGCGCCGCGAGCGCGCCGCCAAATCCGGCACCCAGGCAGGCCGTCACAAACGGACGAACGAGCGGCAGCGTAACAGCATACATCAGAGGCTCGCCCACACCCAGGATTCCAACGGGAATAGACTCTGCGACGTACTTCTTGAGCTTGGCGTTCTTGGTCTTAAAGTACAGCGCCAGACCGGCACCGACCTGACCGCCGCCAGCCATCATAAGGATGGGAAGCAGGTAATTGATGCCCTTGGTAGCGCCGTCGGGATCGTTGAGCATAGCGTGGATCGGCGTGAGCGCCTGATGCAGGCCGACGGAAACCAGCGGCAAGAAGCCTGCCGACAGGATATAGCCACCCAGGACGCCCAGCTTCTCGAAGATAAAGGTCAAAACGCTAAAGATGGCAGTCGTCAGCCATGCGCCAACCGGCTGGATGACGAGCATCAGAGCAAAGGCGCCGATGATGAACACCAGCAGCGGGGACAAGAACGTGTCGAGTGCGTTGGGCATAACCTTGCGAATCTGACGCTCCATCCAGGCAAAAAATGCGCCGGCGATAAGAGCCGCGATCATGCCGCCCGCTGCGGGGTTGTACTGCGCATTGGTGAGCGGCAGCAGAATGGCAGTGGCAGGATCGGCCGCGCCAGGCGCAAGCAGGGGCATGGCACTGTTGGCGATACACATCATGCCGGCGATGCCGCCCAGCGCAGCGGAGCCACCAAACTCACGTGCCGCGTTATAGCCCACCAAGATGGGCAGATAGGCAAACAGGGCCCAGCCCATGGAACGAATGCCCTGGTACCACCACTCGCCTGCAAGCGCGCCTGCCGTCGAGACGTTAATGACGTTGCAGATACCGTTGATGAGGCCAGCCGCAATGATGCCGGGGAGCAGGGCAACGAAGACATTGGAAATCTTCTTGAGGAAGGCCTGAACCGGCTTGGACTCGTACTTTGCCTTCTGCGCGGCCTTGTTTGTGGCCGCAGCGTCAACCACGCTCTCGTCGGCAACGCCTTTCGCAAGGCCGGTGAGCTTGGAGAACTCCTCGAGCACCTTATTCACCTTGCCCGGACCCAGCACGATCTGCATCGTGTCGTCCTCGACCAGGCCCATCACGCCGTCGAGTGCCTTAATGCCCTCCGCGTCGACGCTGCCCGTGTCTTTGACGGTCACGCGCAGGCGCGTCATGCACGCCGCGTTTGCCAGCACGTTGTCTTTACCGCCCAAAAGGTCCAGCAGCTTTTGAGCCAGCTCTTTGTTCGTCATAACTCCTCCTTGTATTGGGTATCTCGTCTGGATGTCATATCAGCTCACGCCGCGCACCTATTGGGCATCGGCATCGCTCTTCTCATGGCCACTCACCGCAGCACGGACATGGCCTCGCGCTCGCTCAAGAGCTACCGCAGCCTGCTCGACATCGCAGTCCAGCAGTACCGAGACAATAGCGGTTTTTACGTGGCCGCCGGCATCTGCAAGCGCCTGAATAGCGCGCTCGCGCGTGCAGCCGGTCGCCTCCATCACGATGTTCTGGCCGCGCACCACCAACTTCTCGTTCGTCTGCTGCACATCGACCATCAGGTTTTGGTATACCTTGCCGATCTTGACCATGGCACCGGTCGAAATCATGTTGAGAATGAGCTTTTGAACCGTTCCCGCTTTGAGCCTCGTTGAGCCGGTCAGTACCTCGGGACCGGGCACGGGTTCAATGGCAAGATCTGCGCTCTCCCCGATCTTCGACCCTTGGTTGCAGGCAATTGCAATGGTCTTGCACCCAGTTGCCTTGGCGTACATAAGGCCGCCCACCACATAGGGAGTACGACCGCTTGCCGCCAGGCCAACGACAAGATCCCTGTCCGAGAGTCCACGCCCCCGCAGGTCGCTCGCGCCAAGCTCCTCGCTGTCTTCGGCACCTTCGACAGCCTTGATAAACGCCGTCTCGCCTCCGGCAATGAGCCCGACAATCAGATCGGGTGACACGCCAAACGTGGGCGGACACTCCGAAGCGTCGAGTACGCCCAGACGACCGCTGGTGCCTGCGCCCATGTAAAAGACGCGCCCGCCGCGCTCGAGTGCCTCAGCAGCCCAGTCGATTGCTGTGGCAACCTGGGGCAGCACTTTTGTGACCGACTGGACGGCACGAAGATCCTCATCGTTCATCGTCGTAACGATTTGCAGCGATGTCATCGTATCGAGGTCCATAGACCTTTGATTACGCTGTTCGGTCGTGAATTTTGTTAAATCGAGCATTTCATTCACCTCATCTTTCCTGTTTCTCGATGTAGTTTTGCTTAATGACATGCGTCGCCCGTTCGTAGTCGCTGGCAACGTAAGCAGCGTACAGGGCATCGACAACCATAAGCTGGGCCATACGCGAAGCCATGGCACCGCTGCGGACCAAGGGTTCACTCGCAGCGACGCCGAGCACGGCATCGGCCACGGTGGCAAGCTTGGATGATCCATCTACTTTGGTAACGGCCACAACGGGACAGTTGTGACGTTGGGCCTCGGCGGTGCAGTCCAGCACCTCTTGCGTCAAGCCCGAGTAGCTAAAGGCGATTGCCATATCGCCCTCATGCATGTTCTTGGCACACAAGAGCTGATCATGCCAGTCGTCGTACAGATGGCACTCTTTGTCGACACGCATGAGCTTTTGCGCCAGATCGTGCGCGACCAAACGAGAGGCACCGATACCGAACAGATTGACTGCGCGCGCCCGCTTAAGATAGGCCGCGCATCGCTCCAAGACGGTGTAATCGAGCGTTCGCGCCGTCGCTTCGATCGTGCGCACGTTGCTTTTCATCACCTTCCCCACGATACGTTCGACGCTGTCATCCATGGAGATGTCCTCGAGGGCTACGTCTTTCTTGTCACCTAAGAGCGCCAGCTCGGCAATCAGTTCGCGCTGGAACTCCTTGTAGCCCGCAAAACCCAAACGCTTGCAAAAGCGCAAAATGCTCGAGGGCGAGGAGAACGTGGCATCGGCAAGACCGCGGACGGACAGCCCGACCACCTCGTGCGGATGAGCGCTCACGTATGCGATGACATTGCGTTCCGCCGGGCTCGCGCTGAGCTCACGCTCGCGAAGCCGCAAAAGCAATCCGTTTGCCATCTCAAACACCTCCGTTGAGAAGAATTAAAGACCAACGAACGATTCGTACCGGATACAAACAGCTTTTACGGTACATTGTGCCGCATCGTGGCGCACAAAGGACGAGCGTTCTACCGCTCGCCCCTCAAATCCGACCGCTCGGAAATACGCGCGACACAAAATAATTCAACAAGGTCGCATGATCAGAAACGGGTTTGTTACCGGCTAGCGCCTCGCATGGGCGCCGATCGGACGTGCCGCATGGCGCACCAACACCGCTGCCAGCAATACCAACAGCATCGCGGTAACATAGCCCGCAGCATCGAATCCTAAATCGATAACGTCGAAATGCCTGCCGGGAACAAAGATCTTATGTACCTGATCGCCAACGGAGCAGACGGCGCAAAAGAGCAACACGGGCACGCAACGGGAGCATACGCTCCACGGACGCCTGGAAAAGCAAACCACGACCACCGAGGCGAACAATCCGACGAAGAAAAACTCTACGGTATGGGCAACGCGACGGACGTTCGTGCCCACCCACATGCGAATGGAAGCAAGTCGGCCAGACCGGACATTCGAAGCAGCCGAATCGGTGCCCCCGGTCATCCCATTCTCGGTCTGAGCTTCACCCGCGATATCGGCAGCCTGTACGCCCGTAGCTTGACCCTCCACCACACGCGCGGTGGACTCGCTCAGCAACGACGTCTCCACCGCATTTTGCTCCGTCAGCACCCAGATGCCCGCCAGCGTTGCAGTAAACAGAACGATCGCGGTCCATCCGATTATTTATTTTACGCGCGCCAAGGGCCTACCTCCTTTTTTGAATATCAGCGAGTGTAGCCCCAAATGACATCGTCACCGTATCAAAATTTGAATCGCAACAGGAAGCGCCAAAGCGACGCAAACCCCTACCCCGCCTCGCGCATCCAGCGATCGAACGTCCCCACGCACACGCCCAGGCACTTTGCTGCCTGGCTGCGGGTAATATCGCCTGCCTCATAGCTATCGCGTACCAGCTCAAACTGAGGAGGGCACGGCTTGCGAGGTCGACCGAAACGGACCCCTCGCGCCCGCGCCGCTGCAATCCCCTCCGCCTGGCGCCGATGGATATTCTCGCGCTCCACCTGCGCCACGTAGCTCAGCAGTTGTAGCACAATATCGGCAATCAGGGTATTGGTCACATCCGGCGCGCCGCTGGCCCTGGCGCGCGTGTCAAGCAATGGCATGTCCAACACCACAATGGCAACCCCGAGCTCCTTGGTAATGCGTCGCCATTCCTCAAGAATCTCGGAGTAATTACGGCCAAGCCGGTCGATAGAAAGCACCACCAGCACGTCCCCGTCTCCCAGGATGTGCAGCAGCTCGCGATACCGCGGGCGATCGAAGTCCTTGCCGCTCGCATGGTCGGCATAAATATTCGCCGAGCCCACGCCATAGGCGCCCAGCGCATCCAGCTGCCGATTTAGATTCTGATCGCGCGAACTCACCCGCGCATAACCATACACCGTCGCCATCTCATCCCCGCTTTCTTGTAAACCTGCCAAAAAGGGACAGGTTTATTTTGGTAGGTTTTACCTCTCGAATAGCAGGTAAGCGGGCGGCCGAGCGGACGGCAAGGTAGCTATGATCCAAATGCGGAGGGCGGCCCCGAAAGACCGCCCTCCGCTCTCCCGCCATGAGTCGAGATTTGGCTAATGGATAAGCTTAAAGTCCAAGTGCCCACGCGTGGTATTGACGCGCGAAACCTCGATAATCACGCGCTGGCCCAGTTCATAGCGAGTCCCCGTGTCGGCGCCCGTCAGCGTAAGCGCATCCTCGTCGAACTCGAACCACTCGTTGCCCAGACTCTTGATCGAAACCAAGCCTTCGACCTGCGTCAGGTCCAAGCGCACAAAGAGGCCCATGCTGCTGCCCCATGAGACCGTTCCGGCATAGCGCTCGCCCAGGCGATCCTCATAGTACTGGGCAATCTTGATCTTTTGCGTCGCATGGCTAGCGGCATCTGCCGCGCGCTCGGCATCGCTGCATGCGCGGCAGATCTGCGGCAGAATGCGCGGCAGCGACTCGCGCCCCTTGCCGATCAGCCGCGGTGTACGGACCAGGGCGTCCTTGCCGCCGAGCTGCTCATAGGCCAACTGCAGTTTGAGCACGCGGTGCACCACCAGATCGGGGTAGCGACGGATGGGACTCGTAAAGTGACAGTAGCACGGCGCGGCGAGCGCAAAGTGGCCCTCGTTGCGCGGCTTGTACAGTGCGCGCTGCATGCTGCGCAGAAGCAGCGTGTTGACGAGCGGTGCGTTGGCCGTACCGGCGGCAGCATCAACTGCAGCCTGTAGCTCATCGGGACTCCCCAGGGCGATACCGGCAGCACGGCGATCGTCGATGATGCCCAGCTGCGCCAGCGCAACGGCGGCACCGTGCAGGCTATCGGGGCTCGGATCCTCATGCACGCGATAGCAGGCCTCGATATCACGGTCTGCCAGCCACTCTGCAACGCACTCGTTGGCGAGTAGCATGGCTTCCTCGATAAGCGACGTGGCACACGAACGCTCGCGCGCCACAATCTGCACGGGTACTCCGTCCTCATCCAATAGAGCGCGAATCTCGGCCGTGTCAAAATCGACTGAGCCGCGGGCACGACGAATACGACGGCGAAGTTCGGCGAGTTCGTTGGCGGCGACAAGGAAATCGCCGAGGTCGACGTTATAGCCGCGAGCAGTTTCCTCGCACGCAAGACCGCGCTCAAGCGCCTCCTCGCGCGAGGCCTCAGCAGCCGCAACATCCTCAGCGGCGCCTTCCAGCACCGAATACTCAACCGCGTCGGCACGCACCAGCAGCGCCTCGGCGCCGTCATAGTCCATACGCACACGCGAGCGAATCACGCTGGGGTACGGATCGTAATGCCGCACGCGACCCTGCGCATCGAGCTCAATGTCAACGGTAAACGCAAGACGGTCCTCGTCAGGGCGAAGCGAGCATAGGTCACAGGACAGGCGTTCGGGCAGCATGGGAAGCACGCGATCGGCCAGATACACCGATGTCGTACGATGGCGAGCCTCAAGATCGATATGCCCGTCCCAAGCCACATAGTGAGAAACGTCAGCGATATGCACACCCAGCTTGTAGCCACCCTCGGGCGTGCGCTCAAGCGAAATGGCATCGTCAAAGTCGCGCGCGTCGACCGGGTCGATCGTGATGACAAAGCGGTCGCGCAGATCGCGGCGGAGCGGGTCCTTAAGCGCCGCGGACACATCGAGCGAAAGCCCCTCGGCCTCGTCCAGCGCGGCCTCGGGATAGCTATCGGTATAGCCGTAACGCGCCATCACGTATTGAACGCCCAAATCGGGCGCGTCATCTCCGCCAATGCGGCGTTCGATCGTCACGGTGCCCGATTCCAGGCGCGTCGGGTAGGTCAAAATGCGCGCGACAACGGCATCACCCGGGTGGACGCCCAGACGATCCGCCGAGGTATCCTCGGGCAGAATGAAGAAGTCGGCCTTCAGGCGCGAATCGAGCGGCTCGATCACACCGAGCGGACCAGCGGTCTGGTACGTACCCACCACGCTTATGGCTGCGCGCTCAACCACGCCTTCGATCACGGCGCGCCGCTCACCGTGCGGGCTGTTCTTAATGCTCACGGCAACGGTATCGCCATCCATGATCTCGCGCTTACCGCGGCCCATAACCTTGTAGTCGCCGCTCTCGGTTATGACATAGGCGCCATGCTCATGGAGCTGCACGCGCCCGGTCAGGCTCGGACGGCGTTCGCTGCGCACCGGCCCACGCTTATTGCGAGCACCGCGCTTATGCTTGTTATTGCGCCCCATGGCGCCTCCTTGCTATCGATGACGAACTCCAAAGAGTCTACCCAAATGATTCGCTTTCCTGCCGTCCCCTAGAGATCAAAAAACGGGCCGCCCCATAAGAGACGACCCGTTGGAAGGGATGAATTCCAGGCATGCCTACACGCGCAGGTAGCGGCGCATGGCTATGGCAGAACCAAAGAGACCGATAATCACACCGACCAGAATCAGCGCAGCATAGGTCACCAGGTAGTACTGCATCGGCAGGGCAAACGACATCCAGCCGATGCTCTCCTGCAAACGCGGAATCATCAGATTGCGCAGCAGCTCCAGAACGCCGATGGAAAGCAGCGAGCCCAAAATGGCCTGCAGTACGCCCTCGGTGATAAACGGGCCGCGAATGAAGCCGTTGCTGGCGCCGACCAGACGCATAATCGCAATCTCACGACGACGCGCCGTGATGGACAGGCGAATCGTGTTGTTGATGAAGATGAATGCGATAAAGGTCAAAAGGCCAACGAGCACCACGGCGGCGATGCGGATGTAGTTGGTCACCTGGAACAGGCGGCTCACTTCCTCTTGGCCGTACAGCACGCTCGCGTTGACGTCGCCGTCATCCGCGATCTTCTGGAAGTCGGCGTTCTTCTTGAGCTTCTGGGCCGTGCTCTCGACCTTGGACGGATCGTCCATCTCAATTGCAAACGAAGCCGGCAGCGGGTTCTGGCCATCGAGCGCGCTCATGGTGGCGTCGGCGTTGCCCGACATCTTGCTCGTATACTCGGCCAGCGCGTCGTCCTTGTCCTTGTACGTCACGGACTTGACGTTATTCCACGTCTTAAGCTCGGCCTCAAAAGCCTGAACATCGGCCTGATCGGCGTCATCGCTAATGAACGCGTTGATGACGACCTGATCCTCGACGGTGCCGATCACGGAGTTCAGCATCGCGGAGCCCATGATGAACAGGCCGATGATAAACAGCGAAAGGAAGATCGTGATGACGGCGCCGAGCGAGGTAGTCCAGTTACGGAAGAAGTGACTGATTGCCTCTTTGAAGGAGTAGCCCACGTTAGTTGGTGCCATAGTTGCCGTAACCTCCCCTCTCCTGGTCGCGGATAACGTGGCCGCCCTCGAGGGCGATCACGCGACGGTGCATGCTATCGACCATCTCGCGGTCGTGCGTGGCGACGATCACGGTGGTGCCGGTGCGGTTAATACGCTCGAGCAGCTTCATGATGCCCAGCGAGATCGCCGGGTCGAGGTTACCCGTGGGCTCGTCGCAGATCAGCAGCGGCGGACGGTTGACCATAGCGCGGGCGACGGCGACGCGCTGCTGCTCGCCACCGGAAAGCTGGTCGGGCAGCGAGTCCATCTGATCGGCCAGACCGACCAGACGCAGCACCTCCGGCACCTGGCTGCGAATGACGCCCTTGGGCTTGCCGATGCACTGCAGGGCAAACGCCACGTTTTCGTAGGCGGTCTTTTGCGGCAGAAGCTTAAAGTCCTGGAACACGGCGCCAATCTGGCGGCGCAGGAACGGAACCTTGCGGTTCTTGATCTTCATGAGGTCCTGACCGGCAACCAAGATGCGGCCGCTCGTCGGCTTGACGTCGCGGTTGAGCGTCGACAGCAGCGTGGTCTTACCCGAGCCGGAATGACCGACCAGGAAGACGAACTCGCCCGGATAGATCTCGATGTTGATGTCGTCGAGTGCAGGCTTGTTGGGCTGTGCCGGATAGATCTTGGTGACATGCTCCATAAGGATGACGGGCTCGACACCGGCCTGCTTGGCCATCTTCTTGCGGCTGGCTTGCGGATCGATGGGCGCAAACACCGACGTAAAATCGGGGTTGTTGAGCGCGTTATCGAGGCTTGCGACCTCGGCGGCCTGATCGCTCTCGACCACCGGGGCAGCAGGCTGCGTGGGATCGGGAATAGCGGCAAAGAGACCGGACTGCGCAGGCTGAGGAACCGGCGTCGCAGGGGCCATGGGGTCGGGAATGCCGGCCATGGTAGGCTGCGGCGTGGCGGCGCCAGCCTGAGGCTGCTCCACGCGAGCGGTCACGGCCTGAACGGGCTCAAAACCCGCCGTGCCGGAAAGCGCGACATCGCTGGTGGGATTGTAGGCAAAGGGATCGGATGCCGGCTGTGCCTGATCTGCCGGCTGAGCGGGGGCCTGAGCAACAGGCTGGCCCCCTGAATCCGGAGTGGCGAAACGACTGCCCTGGACGCCCGTCTGCGTCTTGGGGGCATCATCGCCCGCACCGGAGGTACGGAAGTGGTTACCCACTGGTGCTCCTTATCGTCGTGCGTTTAAACTACATGAGCGCTTTGTATTTTAGCAGCATTAGCTTTGCTGCACATAAGAAGCATGGCGGGGTTTGGGTCTCACCGGCCGGGCGCAGGGTTACCTCCCAAATCGTCCTCGCGCATGGCCGGCATTTGTCCTGCTCCTGCGGAGCTGCGGACAAACGCCGGCCTGCGCTGCGGAAAGATTTGGGAGGTAACCCTGCGCCCGGCCTGCGGCTACTATGGGGCCGACGCACCAACTTGAGATGCTGCGCATACAAAATTGGAAGGGTCTGAATTGCACTTTGTTGGGATGGGCTCGTTTCCCCATGGGAACTTTGCTTGGCAGGACTCTAATTTAAATTCAGCATAAACAGGGGCGCCCTCTTTGAGGACGCCCCTGTTCTGGCTTGTTTGCGGTTGTCGACGCGATACTTTGCCTCGTCTTGCCTTATGCCAAGAACTCCTTGGTGGTCGCCACGATGTTGGCGGCGTCCAGGCCGTACTTGTGCAGGAGCTCGGCACCCGGGCCGGACTCGCCGAAGGTGTCGTTGACGCCAATCTTCTTGAGCGGCGTCGGGCACTGCTCGCACAGGACGTCGGCAACGGCGCTGCCCAGACCACCGATCACAGAGTGCTCCTCGACGGTCACGACGTGGCCGGTCTTGGTGGCGCTCTTGACGATCAGGTCGGCATCGATGGGCTTGATGGTGTGCATGTTGATGACCTCGGCATCGATGCCCTCGGCAGCGAGCTGCTCGGCGGCCTCGAGGGCCTCGCCAACCATTAGGCCGCAGGCGATGATGGTGACGTCGGTGCCCTCGCGCATGACGATGCCCTTGCCTACCTCGAACTTGTAGGTCTCGGGGTCGTTGATGACCGGCGAGGCCAGACGGGCAAAGCGCATGTATACGGGGCCGTCGCACTCGTAGGCGGCGCGCGTCACGGCACGAGCCTCCACGTCGTCGGCGGGAACGATAACGGTCATGCCGGGGATGACGCGCATGAGAGCGATATCCTCGCAGCACTGGTGCGTGGCGCCGTCCTCGCCCACCGAGATACCGGCGTGCGTGGCACCGATCTTAACGTTAAGGTGCGGATAGCCGATGGAGTTGCGGACCTGCTCAAAGGCGCGGCCAGCGGCAAACATGGCAAAGGTGCTCGCGAAGGCGACGCGGCCGGTGGTCGCGATACCGGCGGCAACACCCATCAGGTTGCTCTCGGCAATGCCCACATCGAAGAAGCGGTCGGGGCAGGCTGCCTTAAACTTGCCGGTCTGCGTGGCGGCGGCCAGGTCGGCGTCGAGGACCACAAAGTCATCGTGCTCGTTGGCGAGCTCGACGAGGGCCTCGCCGTAGCTTACGCGCGTGGCGATTTTCTTGACGTCTGCCATCCTAGAGCTCCTCTCCGGCGGCCGTGAGCTCTGCCATGGCCTGCTCAAACTGTTCATCGTTGGGGGCCTTGCCGTGCCAACCCACCTGGTTCTCCATAAAGGAAACGCCCTTGCCCTTGGTGGTCTCGGCGATGATGGCGGTCGGCTGACCCTTGGTGGCGCGGGCCTCGGCAAAGGCGGCGCGGATCTGATCGAAATCGTTGCCGTCGGCGAGCTCCACCACGTGGAACTTGAAGGCGCGGAACTTGTCGGCGAGCGGCATGGGGTCGTTGACCTCCTCGACGGGGCCGTCGATCTGCAGGCCATTGTGGTCGACGATCACGCAGAGGTTATCGAGCTGCTGGTTGCCGGCAAACATGGCGGCCTCCCAAACCTGGCCCTCCTCGCTCTCGCCGTCGCCCAGCAGGGCGTAGGTGCGATAGTCGTCGCCCCAGTGCTTGGCGGCAACGGCCATGCCCACGGCGGCGGAGATGCCCTGGCCGAGCGAACCGGTGGACATATCGACGCCCGGGGTGTCGTTCAAGTTGGGGTGACCTTGCAGGTGGCTGCCGATGTGGCGCAGCGTCTCGAGATCCTCCTTGGGGAAGAATCCGCGCTCGGCGAGCACGGCGTACAGACCAGGCGCGCAATGACCCTTGGAAAGCACGAAGCGATCGCGGTCGGCCTTGCGGGGGTCGGCCGGGTCGACGTTCATTTCCTCAAAGTACAGATAGGTCATGATGTCGGCAGCGCCGAGCGAACCGCCCGGATGGCCGGACTTGGCAGCGTGCACGCCGGTGACGATGCCCTTCCTTACCTCGTTGGCAACCTTTTTGAGCTCTTCGTCGCTCATTGTGCCTTCCTTTCATCCTCTTAAGACAAGATGCGCACGGCACGGAAAGGTAGTCCCAACACAGCCGCGATGCACGTACGTCATTCATTATGCTGGAAACTGGAAGCTTTACCAGAGTATTTATCATTATTTGAACAATTGAGCAGGCAGAACCGCTGATGAAACGGTTTATCAATGTGAACGTCTTTTGGATGGAACGCAGTCGGCCCTACGCGTTAATGTCCTTGAATCCCTCACCGAAGGTTTCCGTAACGTCGGCGACCGTCACAATGGCGTGAGGATCGCGCTCGCGCACGATCGTTTTGAGGGTGTTGAGCTCGCGGCGGCTCACAATGACCATGATCACCGGCTTCTCGGCGCCCGAGTACATGCCGGTCGCCTTAAACTTGGTGCAGCCGCGACCCAGGCCATACATGATGTCGGCCGCAATATCGGGAAACTTGTCCGAGATGATGAGTACCATACGGCGCCTGTTGCCGCCGTCGACCACGGCATCGATCACGTAGCCGCTAATGACCATCGAAAGGCCCGCATACAGCGCGTTTTCGACCGAGAAGACCGGGGCCGACAGCGCGCACACGGCAACGTCGATCGCCATGACGGTGGAGCCCACCGGTAGTGACGTATTGCGCGAGATAATCTGACCGATGGTGTCAGAGCCGCCAGTGTTGGCACCGGCGCGTAGCACCATGCCGTAGCCAATGCCCGTGATAATGCCGCCCCACATAGCGGGCAGCATCAGGTCGGCATGTGCCAGCGGCGCCACAAACGGAGCGAACAGGTCGGTGAAAAAGCCCAGCAGCACAAAGCCCGTCGCCGTCTGTATCACGTAGAACATGCCACCCTCGCGCATAACGACCAGCAGCAGCAAGGCATTCATCACGATGGTTTGAATACCGACAGGCAGCGAGATGCCATGCGAGGCGCCGACCGCCTGGATAATCGTGGCGAGACCCGTAACGCCGCCGGCAGCAAGACCGTTGGGAATCAAAAACAGGTCCGTCGCGATAGCTGCCAGGGCGCAGCCAAACATGATCTTGGGCAAGTCATGAAAGAAGTTCAGCGAAAGAATGCGCTTGATGTCCAGACGATATGCCATGCTGCCTCCCTCAAAAAAGCGCACCCAAACGGATGCGCTTCGAACTTCTTGCTGTATTCGATTCTACCGATTCGCCGGACAAAAACCACCCCTGCGCAGGGTTTATTCCGGATACAAACCCGTCCAACCGTTGGGCTTAGCATCGGCTTGAAGCCGCCCGATGTTTTAGATCTCCGAGCCTTCTGCATCGGCGTTGCCGGTGGCCCAGCGATGATAGCCAATAACAAACGGGTCCAGGTCGCCATCGTCAAGAACTGCCTCGACGTTGCTGGTCTCCACGCCCGTACGCAGGTCCTTAACCATCTGGTACGGGTAGAGCACGTAGCTGCGGATCTGGTTGCCAAAACCAATCGTGGTCTTGGGTCCGCGAATCTCGTCCAGGGCCTCGGCACGCTTCTCGAGCTCAATCTCGTACAGGCGAGCCTTGAGGATCTGCATGCACGCGGCCTTGTTCTGGATCTGGCTGCGCTCGTTTTGGCAGGTAACCACAATGCCGCTGGGGAAATGCGTCACGCGCACGGCGGAGTCGGTGGTGTTTACGCCCTGGCCACCCGGGCCACTTGCGTGGTACACGTCGACGCGGATGTCGTCGGGGTTGATCTCGATATCGATATCGTCGGGCAGCACCGGAATGACCTCGACGCCGGCAAACGTGGTCTGGCGGCGCTTCTTGTCGTCGGTGGGGCTAATGCGCACCAGGCGGTGGACACCGGCCTCGGCGCGAAGCATGCCAAAAGCATCCTTGCCTTCGACGGTAAAGGTCGCGCGATCAATGCCAATGACCTCGGCCGCGGGGCAATCGTTGATGGTGACCTTCCAACCGCGGCGCTGGCAGTACTTCATGTACATCTTAAAGAGCATGAAGGTCCAATCCTGGGCCTCCAAACCACCCTGCCCGGGCTTGATGGTCACAATCGCGTCGCCATGGTCGAACTCCCCGGTAAACCAGCTCGCAAGCTCAAGCTCGTCGATGGCGCGGGCTAGGCGTTCTGCCGTAGCGGCAGCCTCCTCGCGCAATGCGACGGCGTCGGGGTCATCCCCCATCTCCTCGGCAAGCTCCAGCGCAGCGCGGGCATCGGAAAGTTCGCCGCGCGCGGTGTCCACGGCAGCGATATCTTCCTTGGTGCGCGCGATCTCCTCCATCGTGGCGCGAGCGGCATCGGCGTCGTCCCAAAAGCCCGGGGCGACGCTTTTGGCCTCGAGCTCCGTTACGCGGGTGCGCTTCTCGTCCAAATGGAGGTACGACTCAACCTCACCGAGCCGGTCCGCAAACGCGTCCAGCTCGGCGGGCGTTACCTCTAAAGCCTCAGCCATTAACGATTCCTGCCGTGGCAGTACTTGAACTTCTTACCGCTACCGCAAGGGCACGGGTCGTTGCGGCCCACGTTGACGTACGGATCGTCGCTCTCGGACTTGCGGTAGGTCGTCACCTTGCCACCGTTGTTGACGGCAGCCGGTCCGCCTTGGACAGCCGTGCGGGCCTGCACCTGCGCCTGCTTGCGCAGCACCGAGTCGCCGTTGTCACCATCGACCTCGGCAGGACCGGAGAAGTGCGCACCCTCGAGCGCGGGCTCCTCCTTGTGCTCCACGACACGCGGGGCAGCCTTGATCTCGATGCGCAGAACCGTGCGCAGGTAATCCTCGTACATGGTGTCGACGAGTATCTGGAACGCGCCGTAGGCCTCGGTCTTGTACTCGACCAGCGGGTCGCGCTGGCCAAAGCCGCGCAGGCCGATGCCGGTCTTGAGGTAGTCCATCTCCTGCAGGTAGTTCATCCAGCGGGTATCGATGACGCGCAGCATGACCTGGGTGTTGAGCTCGCGCATCAGGTCCTCGCCCAAGCGCTCGGCCTTCATGTTGTAGCACTTCTCTACGTAAGCCAGGACATCGGCAGCCAGAGCCTCATAATCCTCGTCGGGGAACTTCGGCGTATCGATGTGGCCAGTGAGCTCCACAACCCACTTGCGCAGGCCCTCCAGGTCGCGCTCGCCATCGTGACTGTCCTTGGTGCAGAACTCCTGAACGCAGCGGTACACGGTGTCGTGCATGACCTCGGTGATGTGGTCGGTCAGGTCCTTGCCGTCCAGAATCTTATTGCGCTCAGCGTAGATGACCTGGCGCTGCTTGTTCATGACGTCGTCGTACTCAAGAACGCTCTTACGCATGGAGAAGTTGATGCTCTCGACCTTGTGCTGGGCGCTCTCGACAGCCTTGGAGATGATCTTGTGCTGGATGGGCATATCGTCGCCCATGTCAGCCGTGACCATCATCTTGGAGACGCGGTCCATCTTGTCGCCGCCAAACAGACGCATCAGATCGTCCTCGAGCGACAGGTAGAACTGGGTTTCGCCCGGATCGCCCTGACGGCCGGAACGGCCGCGCAGCTGATTGTCGATACGGCGGGATTCATGACGCTCGGTGCCGATGACGGTCAGGCCGCCGGCGGCAAGAACGCGCTCACGCTCGGCCTTGCAAGTCTCCTTGGCCTCGGCGTTAAACTGCTCGAGCTGCTCGGGCGTTACGTCCTCCATGGTCAGGCCCTCGTACTCCAGGCGCTCGCGCACCAGCTCGTCGGGGTTACCGCCCAGCAAGATGTCGGTACCGCGGCCGGCCATGTTGGTAGCGATGGTCACGGCGCCATAGCGACCAGCCTGGGCAACGATATGGGCCTCGCGCTCGTGGTGCTTGGCGTTGAGGACCTCGTGCGCGATACCGCGCTTCGTGAGGGCGGCGGACAGCTTCTCGGAGCTCTCGATGGAGACGGTACCCACCAGGACCGGCTGGCCCTTAGCGTGACGACGCTCAACGTCGTCGGCAACGGCGTTGTACTTAGCCTGAATGGTGCGGTAGACCAGGTCCTCGTGGTCCACGCGCTGCACGGGCTTGTTGGAGGGGATTACCTCGACGGGCAGCTTGTAGATCTCGCGGAACTCGGCGTCCTCGGTGAGTGCCGTACCGGTCATACCGGAGAGCTTGTCATACAGGCGGAAGTAGTTCTGCAGGGTGATGGTCGCCAGCGTCTGGTTCTCCTCGCGCACGAGCACGCCCTCTTTGGCCTCGATGGCCTGGTGCAGGCCCTCGGAGTAACGGCGGCCTTCCATAATGCGGCCGGTGAACTCGTCGACGATCTTGACCTCGCCGTTGGTGACCACATACTGCTTGTCGCGGTGGAACATGTACTGGGCCTTCAGCGCCTGCTGCAGGTGGTTGACCAGCTGGCCGGAGAGATCGGCATAGATGTCATCGATACCCAGGCGGCGCTCGATCTTCTTAAGACCGCGCTCGGTGGCAGCGATGGTGTGCTTGGCCTCGTCCATGACGTAGTCGCCCGTGGGTTCAACGTCCTCGGTGGCGGTAAGCATGTCGTGCGACACGTCCTCGCCGCGCTCAAGGCCACGCACGGCACGCGCGAAGTCCTTGTAGGTACTGGCGGACTTGGTGCCAGCGCCCGAGATGATCAGCGGGGTGCGAGCCTCATCGATCAGGATGGAGTCAACCTCGTCGACGATGGCGTAGTTGTGGCCGCGCTGCACGCGCTGCTCGGGACGGGTAACCATGTTGTCGCGCAGGTAATCAAAGCCGAACTCGGAGTTGGTGCCGTAGGTGACGTCGGCCTGGTAGGCCGGGCGCTTGAGCTCGAGCGGCATGTTGTTCTGGAGCAGACCGACAGTCATGCCCAGGTACTTATAGATGCGGCCCATCCACTCGGAGTCGCGCTTGGCAAGGTAATCATTGACAGTAACGACGTGCACGCCCTTGCCGGCAATAGCGTTGAGATAGCCAGCCAACGTGGAGACGAGGGTCTTACCTTCGCCGGTCTTCATCTCGGCGATGTGGCCCTCGTGCAGTGCCATGGCGCCAATGAGCTGCACGTCAAAGTGGCGCATACCCATGGTGCGCTTGGAAGCCTCACGCACGGTGGCAAAGGCCTCGGGGAGCATGTCGTCAAGCGACTCGCCGTTGGCGTAACGCTCGCGGAACTTATCGGTCTGGCCGCGGAGTTCCTCCTCGGTCATCTTCTCAAACTGGGGCTCAAGACCGTTGATCTGGTCGACGATCTTGTAGTAGCGCTTAAGGTCCTTATCGGATCCAAAGGACAGCAGCTTTGACATGAATCCCATGTGGTTTTCCTTTTTGGCCATCGCCCACGCCGTGCAGCTGCGGGCGAGTTAAACACAGATGATTGTACTTTAGCCAAACAAGGCGCGGCCTATACGGTCGACCTCGACCGCCACGTAATAACTATGACCAACCTGCCACAATGGGACAGGTTTATTTTGGCAAGTTTTATCTGAGCAAACGCCGTCTCTCTGCCATTTGGTGCCACGGGGACAGGTCAGCTTGCACCAATAAAAAGAAAAGGGCCGCGCACCCAAATTGATGCACGGCCCTCATGCCATGAATGCGAGCGATTCTCTCGGCGAGCTATTTACTCAGCAGCCTCGGTGGTCTCGGCCTCGGCAGCGGCCTCCTCGACGGGAGCCTCTGCAGGAGCCTCGGCGGCCTGCTTGGCAGCCTCCTCGGCAAACTTAGCGGCACGCTTAGCCTTCTCGGCAGCCTTAGCCTCAGCGGCGGCCTTGCGAGCAGCCTCGGCCTCAGCAGCCTTGGCGGCCTTGGCAGCCTTGGCCTCCTCAGCCTTCTTGAGCTGGGCGGCAGCGGCGCCACCGAACTTGTCGGCGAAACGCTGGACGCGTCCACCGGTGTCGACGAACTTCTGCTGGCCGGTGTAGAACGGGTGGCACTCGTTGCAAAGCTCGACCTTCATCTCGGACACGGTAGCGTGCGTCTTGAAGGTGTTGCCGCAGGAGCACGTCACCGTGCACTCGACATACTGGGGATGGATACCCTGCTTCATGGTAGGACTCCTTATTGGTCAGGCGCTGGTTACCGATCAGCGCATAAGGCGTCTTGGTTTCCGACCAAGACAACAAACTCGGCTATGGTACCACGGCGCCGCGTGTCCCACAAAAGGTTCACGGTCTTTTCGGCACAACACGAGCTGGACCTTAAATATCAACTTCATCCGAACACTCCCCCACATTCATCTCTCGTATGTATCGAGGTATTCCTGCTTGAGCGTCTGCGAGGACGACTTGATCTTTTCCACGAGCGTGCCGGCCTCGATGAAGTAGAACGAGTCGGTGAGGTCTGCCAGGTCGTCGAGCAGATGGCTTGAAATGAGCACGCTTCGTCCCCGCGCCACCTCGCTGCGCATCGCGTCGCAGGAGGTTTTCCGTTTTCCCGGATCGAGGCCGTTCAGCGGTTCATCGAGGATGAGGTACGGGCAATCGGTCGCTATCGCCATGGCAAGCTTTACCTGCTGCTTCATTCCTGTCGAGAGTTTACGGGTCGGCTTGTCGAGATATGGGGAGATTCCGAGTGAGTCGCAGAGCGAGTCGATGTCGGCGGCCGATTTCCACGCCTCCCTAACGAAAGCAAGGTGCTCGATGGCCGATAGCGTGGGATAGAGATCCGCGCTGCCCGAAGAGCTCAGGTAGACGAGTTCTGCAAATTCGGCTGATCGACGTTGGCAGATTCCGTCTGCCGCCAGGCTTCCCGAGCGGATGCGGGTGGGAAATTGGCCCGACAGCGCTTCAAGAAGGGTGGTTTTCCCCGAGCCGTTGGGAGCAACGAGGCCCGCCGCCGTTCCCGGGCTCAGGAAAAGCGACCCGATTGAAAGTATCGTCGTGCTCCCGTATCCCACGCTCGCGTCCAGAAGCTCGAGCCCATGGTGCTTTTTCGCGGGTCCGGGCTGTTTGGGGGAACGTGTCGCAACGGCGCCGACCGCAAAAAGGACCGCGACGTATGCCAGGGCCACGGCAAGCATCGATGCGCTGCCTGAACCGGAGCCAATGAATTCTGTCGGGAAGCATCCTACGTAGCCCGTTGCCTCGATAGGCGAGAACACGGCCAGCGGCAGGAGCCCGAGCACGGCATTATGCTCCAGCGCCGAATCGGACAGCAACGGGAATGCCGGGGCCGCGACAAGCAGCGCTGAGGTAAGGGGGCCCGCGAGGACGCGCCTCGTTGCGGTCGATAGGACGGCGGAGCAAACGGATATCAAGGTTCCGCCCGCAAGCAGCGCGAGAAGCAGGGTCGTGAAGACGTTTCCCGCGGTCGTGGTGGCAAGCGCGCCGTCATGGAAGAAGGCGATCGGGTACCCAATTTGCCCGAAGCCGTTTAGGACCAAGGCGTAAATGCCCCCGGGTGCGAGGCCGGCGAGGAGCATCGCGGTCCCCGCGACGATTATCGAAAACACGATCTGGATAAGGCGCCGGAATTTGGGCGCGGGCGCCTTCGCCGCCAGGGTCGCAGGCCTTGTGGCCCCGAGCAGGAGTATCGACGAGAGAAGGAAGGGGATGAAGGGAAGGAAAGACGGCGCCGTGGCAATGGCGTAAGGCAGGAAGGAAAGGAATGGCAGGTCGTTTGCGGAGGCCGGGATATCCGTGATGCCGGAGCTGCTCAGGGCACGGCAATATGCGAGCGCCGCGTCATTGGTCTCTCGGTCTCCCACGATGGACCCGGATTGGAAGCCTTCGCCCATGAGCGCGTAGTAGCTCTCGGCAGAATCGAGAAAGGCGGCGTCGGTTTGAGCGGCAAGGGCGGCGTTCGCGTATCTTGCAAGCTCCGCGTCAGCTTGCTGCTCTGGCGATAGGTCTGTGCCGCTGGCCTGGGGCGCGCGCGTATTGAATGCGTCGACAAAGCCCTGCATGCCCTGCTTCATAAAGAAGGGCCCGTAGATGGGTGAATTGAACGCAATGGGGACGGAAAAGGCTGCAGCGAGAACGAGCGTACAAATCCATGCGGCCCTGTCTCTTAGGATCAGTTTGAGAAGAAGTCGACAGTACATTCAGAAGCACCTACGTTCCTCAAAGAATCGTTAGATTAAAAGTAACAGACCGGATGAAGATACGTGCGACGGGGGCGAGGCGAATGGCTGAGCGGTATCGATATGCGGGTTTAACGGTATTATATTGACCACATAGATTTTTAACTTGCATTTCTACCCGCCCTTTTCGTAGAGTCGCCGATACGTGCTTAGCGCACCCTCGGCGCGTCCGGCAGGCTTTGCGAAATGGGATCCAGGAGACTTCGGCGCAGCATCATCTTGCGGAATGCTTCTAATGAGCCTCCCATCCTTCAAAAACAGAATCTCATCGCACAGCCTATCGACCGAATCCAAGATGTGGGATGACATGATGATGCACGTACCAGAATCGGCCAGCTTCCTGAGAATCTCGGAATGCAAGTCCACCCTGCTGGGGTCGAGCGCGTTCATGGGCTCATCTAATAGAAGGTACCGCGCGCCCGTCGCATACGCAATCGCCAGGGTAAGCTGCTGCTTCATGCCCTGGCTCAGAGTGCGGATCCTCATCTTCGCGAACTCGCCTATCTGCGTTTGTTCCACTATCTCTTCGATATCGCGAGCATGCGGCCACATATCGCAAACCATCTTGAGGTGATCTTCCGCACGCAATCCGGGATACAGCAGCGTCCCCTCACCAGGTGCATAGAAGATCATAGAACGGACCTCTCTCGCACCCGTACCCTGCACCTCATCCAGAACGATGCTCCCGTCCACGCGAGGACCCGGCAAACCTGCCATCGCACGCAGCAACGTCGTCTTTCCATGCCCGTTCGGAGCGACGAGACCGTAGACCGTACCCGGGGCAAACTCAGCGTTCACCGAATCTACGAGCACCTTCTTTCCATAAGAGATCGTCAGCGTTTGAAGGTCAATCATCGAGATCATCCCCTTTCGATCTTTGGAACACTCAGGCGCACCATCAACGGAGATACGGCGCCCAAGACCACCAGCAGAGCGCCCGATGCGCCGACGACCTCTCCAAAAGGCATCGCGTTCGTCCCTCGCCCAAGGAACCCAATCGTCCCCACCTGGGAAGCGGGATCAAACGAGGCGAATGGAGCCAGCAGCGCGACGCCCATGCCCACGCTTTCGACATGAGCGCTCAACGAACCCAACACCAAGAGAACCGCGCAAACCATTCCGGTGACAACGGGGTTGCGGCTAATCGCTGCTGTCAACGCAGCGACGACGGAAATCACGCCGTATGCCATGACCAGCAACGGAATACTGCACAACACCGCCTCCCCCACCATGGACGTTGTCGAAGCTCCCGCCCGAATGAGAGCGACGGGATACTCCGATCCACCCGCACCGTTCTTAATCACGGACACAACGACAGCGGGAACCATCGACACCAAAAGCAGCACCAAGCCAAGCAGGAGAGCCAGCGCAACAGCCGTCAGAAAACGCACATGCGCTGTTGCGGGGATCTGGAGAACCAGAAGGGAACGACACTGCAGGTGGGTGCACGCGAGCGATGTGACAACCACGGGCAACAGCAAAAATAAGGAGGGAAGCGCTGCCTGGAGATACGAAAGGAGGATTAATGGGGGCATCTTCGTACTTAACTCGTAAACCTTGGGGTCCGGCAAGCTCGCGATCGACTCAAGCAGAAGGGCGCGCGCCTCCGCACGAGAAGGAGTCTCCGGCTCGATTCCGATCGATTGCAGGAGAGTCGCATCTGCCGCGCCCAGCTCACCTCGAGCGCGCTCGTACGTCGCAAGGCTTCGAAACCCCTCCGCAGGCATAGGCGCGTACACGAAACCCGAAAGAGCATCCCGCATGTCTTCCAGGGCCGCTTTGCCCTCGACGTCCATATTCGCAGCGTTCTGCTCTAGATACCGATCTATTGAACGGAGCTCCCCATCCCTATACCGAACAGCGGAAACGTTATCAGCGTCAGGAAACATCTCGACCAGAGCCGGGGCCAGCATCGTCGCCGACATTGCAATCGCGCATACGGCGAGGGTAGGAGAACGCAGGAGCAGTTTCCCCATCGTTCTTACGTATGCAACGGCGGAGGCACAAGCGCTCGAACGAGTTGCCGTTCTCGATGCAGCGAAGGAACCTCTCTCAAGACAAATCGGGGATATCGGGCGCGCGCAGCCGCTCTTTCCAGCAACGCAAAGCAGGCTAATTGCCAGCACCTCGATCCCGATTGCGCATACGAGGGCAATCGCGCCACGCTCGAAGCAAAGTCCAGGCAGATTCACTATCTGCGTTGTCGGGTACGGGCTATAGGCGCCGACGGTCAACTCAGTGTTCGCATACGTAAGGGGATTCAACAGGGCGAACTCACGTAAAGCGATGGATCTTCCGTAATACCCGGGAACCATCGTCACCCCCATCAGGGCACATACGAACACGATTCCAAGCGTAGGGTTATTGGCAATCTTCACGGCAAGGTGAACGACAAGCGAGATGAACGCTGCCACCAAGAATTGCAAGATGGCCGTCTGCGCGAACACCAGCCAAGCCGGTTTGATAACCGGAGTCGCATATTGAATGTAGCCTATCGGATAGAACGGCGAGCCCGGGCCATTCTTCACAAGCGCGGCGATTATCCCTGGAAGATTGATGGCGAGGACGGCAAGCATTGCAAAAACACTCGCCCATACGCTCGATGCAACAAGTCTACCCAGCTCGCCCATCGGTGCCTGGATGATGAGCTTTTCACGTTTGTTAAGACGCGCGGCAAGGAACGAGACGGCAACGGCCGTTGCGACCCATAGCAAGTACTCCTTCGATCCGTCATAATAGGTGTACTCTCCATCCGATATCTGCAGAAACGGAAGTAGGGGAGAGAGCGGTGCCAAGATAAGACGTCCCGCGGCAAGAGGGTACAGAAGCGCGGGCATGCTTGATGAAGAGGTATAGACATCGTCCTCCCCCGCATTCACAAGCGCATCCGCATAGGATGCTGACAATTCCTGCTCAACACGGGTTATTCCCGACTCGAGGTATTCGACCCGTCCGTCGATGCCAGCCGCGCTCCTGAAGACGGGCAGAGCACAAAGAACCATCAACGCAACAACGACAACACAGAGCGACCTGGAGGAGAGAAGCGACCTAAAGATCGCCTTCGAGATTTTGAGCATATTCATCGCCAACCTTAACCTCATCCAGTCGGAACAGAGGGGCCGAACAAAATGCTCGGCCCTTCCTCGCATCTAGTAGGTGCTATAGACAAATTGCCATTTATCAGTTGTGCCAAGAACACCACAGGAGCACATTGCAGCGAGGCGGGATTCCCTATGATGCGCGGATCGGCGATAGCCATTTCGGTAGGAGATCGTCTTGTAAGAGATGTTGAACATCGAGATGCTGTGCCCGCTTACGCCGCGAGGACAGCTGTAGCTCCAGTAGGTATCGACGACGTCGTCCGTATACCCGAGGGGCTCAACGAGGGCACACTGGCTGCTCTCCTGGGAAGGAGGCATCGGGGTATCCGCAAAAGCGGGGGCTCCCGGCAGCAACAGACAAAGAGCGAGGCCGAGGAAAACCAAGAGCTTACACGACTTAACAGTACTGAACATAATCCTCTCCAATCTAGAGGGGTTTCGGTTGCAGCATGCTGTGATTACTTGCCGGCAAAGTCAATTTAACATAAACTGTTAAAAAGTAACCTGAGTCTTTTAAATTCCTCGGAGGTTATTATGAGTTCCGACAATCGTACTCCCCGGCTTCATTCCTTCCGCATCGCATGTGCGATAGCCTCTGCGACCCTTTGCGCCACCGCCATCGCACAAGTGGCGTTCTCCTTAAAGCCAGCAATCGAAGTGCTCGACAACCCTGTAATTGCAGACTCCCCCGCGTATCCAGCCCTTGCGATCTCGACATTGGTCCCTGCCGTCATCGGTATCGCTACGACCATCCTCAGCGCCGTTCTCGTGTGGACGATCAAGAGCGGAGACCCCTTCAAGAAAGGGTCTGCGACATGCTTGAAGGTGCTCGGCATTCTCTTCGTTGTTCAAGCTGCCACCAGCCTCTACGCCGGCTCACTCAAAACCTCCGTTTCGATGTTTGGCGGCGAGGGGGCCGTCGGCGCCCAAGAGATCGCTTCATCATTCGATTGGACCTCTCTGGTTCTCGGCATCGTCCTGTTCATGCTTTCCCAGCTCTTCTTGTACGCCCGAGAGCTGTACCTCGACTCCGACGAGATTGCGTAAGGAAACGCCATGCCCGTAATTGTTCGCCTCGACAAGATCATGGCCGAGCGAAAGATTTCCTCGAACGAACTTGCCGAAAGGATTGGAACCACGCCCGTGAACCTGTCCCGTATTAAAAAAGGGCATATTCGCGGCATTCGCTTCAACACACTCGAGCAGCTATGCCTCGCCCTTCGTTGCCAACCCGGAGACCTTCTCGAAGTCATGAGCGAAGAGGATGCCCGAAAGGAGTTCGGACTCGATTGGTCCGCCGAGGATTAGAGGGCGGTCGTACTCGCCCTGCACACGGGGATGCGAATCGGCGAGGTCTGCGGCCTTCGGTGGTGCGATGTGGATTTCGAGACGGGCCTGATCTCGATCAGACACTCGGTGGCGTACGCGAAGGGAATGGGTTCGTTCATCAAGGACACCAAGACCCATGACGCTAGGGGTATCCTCATCGACCCGGTCGGCCTACTCCCCTTCCTGAAGGAGACCCACGAGATCGACTGCGGAAAGCTGCGCTTGCGCGGCCTTACCGGGGCGGTCGAGATCGGGGACTGCTACATCCTGTCGGAGCCGGGCGCGACCTTCGCGACGACAAGCTATATCCGCAGGGCGTTCAAGACGTTCTCGGAGACCAACGGCCTCATGGGCACCAACGACGAGCTGATCACGTTCCACGGCCTTCGCCACACGTTCGCAACGCAGTGGATCCGCCAAGGCGGCGATATCAAGGCGCTCCAATCGATCCTCGGCCACAAGGACGCCATGGCGACGCTCAACGTCTACGCCGACATCGAGCCCAGCTCCAAAATCCATAACATGCTGCGCGCCACGCCGTGCCTTTGGCGCGGGCACCTCGGGCCGAGGGTCGATCCGGGTCCCATGTTCCAACAGAGGATCCAGGAGTCCATCGAGACGCTCCAGGCGTTCGGCTACGGCATCACCGAGCCGGACGACCGAAATATCGCCATACGCGACGTGGAGACGAACAGTTGGCTCTAGCTCACCGAGTACGCGGCAGTGCTGGGCCCATCCCAACTGAGGTCACGGTGGTCCGATAGGGGCGCCGCCCGCGGCATGCGCCGCGGAGCGGTATCCCCTACCGAAGGGCGGGGATGCCCTCCGCTTCCAGTTCGAAATCAGCCGTCGGAGGCGTTCGGCTGACTGCGGGAACGGCCTGTCCGCTCAATGTGTTCGGCTGAGATCGGAAATCAACCCAACACGAGCCGGACACGCGCCAGACGGCTCTTCCCCGTGCGGCCTTCCCCCTTACGCTCATGTTGCAGGCATGTAACGCCGCAGCGAGCGCACCTCTTTTGGCGCCAGACAGGTACAATGATGAACACTGTACCGTAGCGGAGCGCCCCGCGCGCGCCGCAACCACGCGAAAGGGTTTCCCATGGCCGAGATCTCGTCCTCCCGTATCGTCATCACCGTCCTTGGCAAGAACCGCCCCGGCATCGTCGCCGGCGTCACCCGTGTCCTGGGCGAGGCCAACGTCGACATCCGCGACATCACGCAGTCCATTATCGAGGACATCTTCACCATGACCATGCTGGCCGATACCGCCGAGTCCAAGCTCGACTTCGCTGAGCTGCAGAAGGCCCTGGCCGAGGCCGGCGAGCTTTCGGGCGTCAACGTGTCCATCCAGCGCGAGGACGTCTTTAACTTTATGTACCGCCTGTAGCGAGCAGGCCGCTGGGGATAGCCTGACACGCGCATGCCCATGCAGGCCACCCCGATGCGGCCCGGAGAGGAGCGCGCATGGCCTACGACGCCAAGAAAATCTATTACCGCTTCGATGACCACTTGAGCCGACTGGTTCTGGATTACGAAGCAAGCCGCCAGATTTCGTCTGAGAGCGAAAGCCTCTACCACGGCCTGCCGACCGACCCTTATGACGAGGGCCTGTTTGTCGAGCACAATGTCAAGCGCGGCCTACGCAATGCCGACGGCTCGGGCGTGGTCGCGGGTCTCACTCGTATCTCGGATGTGCACGGCTACAACAAGGTCGACGGAAAGGTCGTGCCCGATCAGGGCAAGCTCACGCTTCGCGGCTACAGCATCGAGGATCTGGTCAACAATGCCCAGGCCGAGAATCGCTATGGCTACGAGGAAGTCGCCTATCTGCTTATCACGGGTTCGCTGCCCAACAAGGAAGAGCTCGACGGCTTTTGCGAGCGCCTGGGCGCCTTTAGACATCTGAGCGACGAGTACGTTAAAGAGTTCCCTATGACCACGGTATCGTCGAGCATCATGAACGTGCTCCAGCGCGCCGTACTGCTGCTCTACGCCTTCGATGCCGAACCAGACGTGATCACGCCCGAGCACGAAATCGACGTCGCCATTTCCATGCTCGCACGTCTCCCGCGCATCGCCGCCTTCGCACACATGGCCTCGGTCGCCAAGCTTCGCGGCTCCGAGGTTCACGTGCCGCACCCTACGCCCGGTCTCTCCACCGCCGAGACCATCCTACAGGTCCTGCGCGGCGGCATGGCGTTCACCCGCGATGAGGCGATGCTGCTCGACGTTATGCTCATGCTGCATGCCGAGCACGGCGGCGGCAACAACTCCACCTTCGCTTGCCGCGTGCTGTCGTCTTCGGCCACCGACCCGTATTCCGCCTACGCCGCGGCTATCGGCTCGCTCAAGGGCCCGCGCCACGGTGGTGCCAATGCCAAGGTCGTGTCTATGCACGAGGACATCCGCGCGCATGTCTCCAACTGGGAGGACGAGGACGAAGTCGCGGCCTACCTGGGCAAGATCCTCGACAAGCAGGCCTTCGACGGCACGGGCCTCATCTACGGCATGGGCCACGCCGTCTATACGCTCAGCGACCCGCGCGCCGAGGTCTGCCGTCGTTACGCGCGCTCGCTGGCAGCCAAGAAGGACTTGGGCGAAGAGTTCGCACTCATCGAGCGCATCGAGCGCCTGGCACCCCAGGTCATGCGCGACCACGGCATGACCAAGCCCATCTGCGCCAACATCGACCTGTACACAGGCTTTATCTACAAGATGCTCGGCGTGCCCGAGACGCTTTTTACGCCGTTATTCGCCGTCGCCCGCATGGCCGGCTGGTCGGCACACCGCATGGAAGAGCTCTTCTGCGCGCACCGTATTATTCGCCCGGCCTATCGTCCGGTGATCGAGCCGCTGGAGTACAAGCCGATCGCCGACCGCTAGGACGCGGACCGTTATAGAACTCGAGCGTGGCCAGGGCATCACCGCCCTCGGCCACGCTTTTTATGCCAGTAGAAAGGGCTGCATCGAATGATTGTTTTTTCCGATATGGATGGAACACTGTTGACGAGCGACAAGCAGATGGGCGACGCCACCTGGGCGATGCTCGACGAGCTCGCACGTCGCAGCATTGAGTTTGTACCGTGCACGGGGCGTCCGCTGTCGGGCGTCTTTGAGCCCATCCTCGCCCATCCTGCCGTGCACTACGCGGTCTGCGCCAATGGCGCCAGCGTCTGGCAGCTCGACGACGATGTGCCCAACGATGCCTCGCGCGCCACGCGCATTTTGAGCCGTCCGCTCGATCGCGGCATTGCCCATCGCGTCCATCGCATCGCCGCCGGCCACGATGTGACCTTCGATATCTTCGCGGATGGGCAGTGCTTCCTCCCCCGCTCGCTTTACGGGCGCCTGGATGAGTTCTGCGGCGGTGACCCCCACATCGCGGCTTCGCTCAAGCGCACACGAACACCGATCGACATGGATATCGACAGTAAGATCGACGGGGTCGAGACGCTCGAACGCATCGCCATGTACTGGCACGACCCGGCCGATCGCGACGCCATCGCGGCTGAGCTCGACACGCTCGGAGGCATTGAGGTCACGCGTTCTTACGCCATGAATATCGAGGTCATGGGTGAGGGCGCCACCAAGGGAACGGCCCTCACGTGGCTATGCGAGCACCTGGGCGAGCGTCTCGTCGACGCCTGGGCGTTCGGCGACAACATCAACGACATCCCCATGCTGCAGGCAGCGGGCCACGGCATGGCCATGATCAACGCCGAGCCCGAGGACCGCGACGCCGCCGACGCCATCACCGAGTTCGACAACGACCACGACG
The DNA here is from genome assembly GCF_003471985.1 of Collinsella sp. AM15-2. Taxonomy (NCBI): domain Bacteria; kingdom Bacillati; phylum Actinomycetota; class Coriobacteriia; order Coriobacteriales; family Coriobacteriaceae; genus Collinsella; species Collinsella sp. AM15-2. Next base: position 51,791 of record NZ_QRKO01000002.1, read on the forward strand.
GCGTCGCCCGCACCATCATGGCTGCCCTCGCCTAGCAGCAGCAACCCGGCAGGGCAGCTAATTTGGGACGGGGCTATTTTAGCTGCCCGCTTGTGTGGGGTAGCTAAAATAGCCCCGTCCCAAATTAGCTGCCCCAGTCACAGTAGTCGTTGGGGACACTCTTCGCGAAAAAGCTGCAAGGACTGTCCCCAGCTGCCGGCAGAAAAGGAACGTCCCCAACTGCCGGATTAGGCGAGGCTCTCCAGAACGTGGCGGAGCTCCTGCTGGACGGCGTGGTCGCGGTTACAACCCACCACGCGATCGGCCACCGCCTTAAGCGCGGGGCGCGCGTTTTCCATCGCGCAGCCCGTGCCGACAAAGCGAATGATCTCGTAGTCGTTCATCGAGTCGCCAAACGCTATGACCTCGTCGCGATCAATGCCGTAATGCTCCGCGAGCTGCGCGATACCCGAGGCCTTCGATACACCAGGCTGCATGGCATCGATCCACGCGTTGCCCGAAGGCGCAAAAGTAAAGAGCTGACCAAGTTCGCGCTGTAGCACGTACGCACTGTCCATAACCGCACTGTCGTCGCAAAAGATACTCGCTTTGATGATATTTACGCTGGGATCGGGCAGCTCCCAAATACGCTCGGCATTGGGAAGGTCCTTATCGACCTCACGCACGAACTTGCACTCGTCATCGAGCAGGAAGGACTTGGTTCGGTCAAAGAGCGCAAGATGCAGATTGGGAAACGTCCTGACGGCTTGGGCGAGCCTTCGAATCGCCAGGTGGGAATACACCTCACGGTCTACCATCTTACCGTCGGCGTAGACTTGGGCGCCGTTAGCGGCGACAAAGTCCATCTTGTCGCGAACGGGCGCAAAGAACTCGCACAGGCGATCGTAGCGACGACCTGACGATGCGGCGAAATGCACGCCATGCTCGTGTAGCGCCAGAATCAGTTCGTAGGTCTCGGGAGGCACCTGGCCGTTTTCGTCAAGCAGTGTGCCGTCCATATCGGATGCAATCAGTTTAAACATAGAAAAGCTCCCTTCGGGCTTAGTAGTGAAAACAGATGTATATCTGAAAACACCGTACCCAAAGGGAGCTCGAATAAGACCCCGTAGTTATAAACGTTACATGGACCTAGCAAATAGCTCACGCGCGCCAGAGGCCCCACGGTCGCGACGTCAGGCAGCCCGCCAAAGAGTGTCCCCAACGGCTAGTCGTTTAAGAACGTCCCTGATGACTAGTCGGCGTAGGTGAAGGTTGTGACGTCGAACATGCCCTCGGGACGGATGCGGAGCGTCGGGATCACCGGCAGGGGCAGGAAGATGATGCCCATGATGGGGTCGAGCGGCGGCTCGATGCCCATGGCGCGCGCCTTGACCATAAAGTCGTCGTGCTGCGCCGCAACGTCTTCGGCAGCGCCCTCGCTCATCAGGCCGCCGAGCGCCAGCGGAATGCGCGCCACGACCTCGCCGTTGCGCACCAGCACGTGGCCGCCCTGGCCCACGGCCTCAACGGCAGCCATCATATCCGCCGCATTGTCGCCCACCACGCACACGTTGTGCGAGTCGTGGCCGATCGTGGAGGCAATGGCGCCACCGGTGATGGTAAAGCCGCGCACCCAGCCGCGACCGATATGCTTGCCGACCAGGCCCAGGCCAGCGGGGCCGTCGCCGTCGGCGCCCTCGGCCTGCAGCGACACGCCGCGGCCATGGCGCTCAATCAGCATAATGCGGCGCAGGCCCTCGGCGCTCTCGGGGCGAGCCATACCCGTGATGGCCTTACCCGGCACCACGTCAATCACGGCCTCGCCCGGCTTAAAGGCATAGTCGAACACGTCGAGCGATAGCTTCGGCAGCTTAACGGAAGCACGCAGCTCATCGGCAAGCGCTGCGACCTCGGCCATCTCGGGTGCGATCTCGCCCACAAAGGTGCCGTCCTGCGCCACCAGAGCACCGGCGGCATATACGCGATGCGGAGCCTTGGCAAACGTCAGGTCATTGAGCAACAGCAGGTCGGCGCGTTTGCCCGGGGCGATCGCGCCACGGAGCTCATGCGGGTCGCGACAGCCGTGGTCCAGGCCAAATGCCTCAGCCGTGGAAAGGGACGCCATGGAGATGGCGGCCACCGGGTCGATGCCGGCCTCGATGGCCACGCGGCAGGCATTGTCGATCATGCCGGTCGAAAGAGCATCGGAGGGAGCGCGGTCGTCGGTCGCAAAGCAGCAGCGGCGGGCGCGGGCAGGGTTCTCCAGCAGCATCGGAGACAAATTGGCCAGGTCGTGGCTGCACGTACCCTCACGCAGCATCACATACATGCCGCGGGACAGCTTGTCGAGCGCCTCCTCGGGAATCGTCGACTCGTGGTCGGCGATAATGCCCGCTGCGGCATAGGCGTTGAGGTCCTTACCGGCAACGAGTGGCGCGTGGCCGTCAACCTGCTTGGATGGCGTCTGATTGGCAGCATCGATGCGAGCACAGGTCTCGGGGTCGGCCATAAAGACACCCGGCAGGTTCATCATCTCGCCCAGGCCAAAAACATCGCCCGGATGCTCGGCAAAAAACGTCTGCATGTCAGCGGCGGTAATCACAGCGCCCGCTTGCTCGTCGGGCAGCGCGGGCACGCACGAAGGCATCATGTACTTAATGGAGATGGGTGCGCGGCGACCATCCTCGATCATAAAGCGCAGGCCGTCCAGGCCCGCCACGTTGGCGATCTCGTGGCTGTCGGCAATGGCGGTGGTGGTACCGCGCGTCGCCGCCATGCGCGCATACTCGGCGGGGCGGATGTTCGAAGACTCGATATGCAGATGCCCGTCAATAAAACCAGGAGCGAGATAGCGACCCTGGCAGTCGATGACCTCAGTTGCCTCGTAGGTGCCAGCGGCATCGTCGCGACCATCGTAGAGCACGCCGACGATCAGACCGTCCTTGACGGCAACGCTACCGGGCGCCACGCGCTGACCGTACACGTCGACAATCTGCGCATTGGCAAACAGCGTGTCGACGGGCACGCGCCCCTCGGCAGCATCGATCACAGACCTCATGACCTCAACGGACATACATTCTCCTTTAACCGTAGAAAACAGCTACGGAGCGGACAGGCCTTCACCGCAGCAAACCAATAGCCATTGTATGCCCAAACGATGGGTCGGGAATACACCCCCCTCCGCTTAACGGCACACGCCACCCCGCGCAATGAGAAGGAGTGTCCCCCTACGACTACTCATTTATGTCTGTCCCCAATGAGTACCCCGATGTTCTGGCAACGACAGCGAAAACCCGCCAGAGCGAGCAAGGTGCCTTGAAACGAGGCGGCATTGACCTTCTGGTCATGCCGCCGAAGTTGAAAGACAGATTGCCGCTCTGGCGGGTTTGCAGCGTCAACCGGTTACGCGGTTTGGTAAAACCGCGTAACTAAATAAGCTTGAAGCCCTTGCGCTTGCCCACGGAGAGGGTGTCGCCCAGTTTGAGGACGCTCGGATCGATGTTGTAGCTCTTGGGAGCCACAGCCTTGCCGTTGATCTTGACGCCGCCGCCGTCGATGTCGCGGCGGGCCTGACCGGCGCTGGCCGAAAGGCCCAGGTCCTTGAGCAGGCCGGCGAGGTAAATCTGGCCCTCGTCGTTGACGGTCAGCTCAACGTGCTTCTCGGGGAAGTCGGCAAGCTGGCCCTCCTTGAACACACGGTCGAACTCGGCCTGGGCCTCGTCGCCGGCGCCGGCGCCGTGGTAGGTATCGCACAGGTCGCGGCCCAGAGCGCGCTTGAGCTCGTAGGGGTCGGCAGAACCGTCGGCCAGGGCGGCGTCGATCTTGTCGACCTCGGCCGGAGCGAGCGAGCTGGCCAGACGATAGTACTTGCCGATCATCTCGTCGGGGATGGACATGGTCTTGCCGAACATATCCTTGGGAGCGTCGGTCAGGCCGATGTAGTTGCCATAGGACTTGGACATCTTGCGCACGCCGTCGGTGCCCTCGAGCAGCGGCATGGTGAGCGCAATCTGCGGCTCCATGCCCATCTTCTCCATGAGCTCGCGGCCGGCGAGCAGGTTGAAGAGCTGGTCGGTGCCGCCCATCTCGACGTCGGCCTTGATCTGAACGGAGTCGAAGGCCTGCATCACGGGGTACAGAAACTCGTGCAGGGCAATCGGCGTCTGGGACTGGTAGCGCTTGGTAAAGTCGTCGCGCTCAAGGATGCGGGCGACGGTGAACTTGGAGCACACCTGCAGCAGGCCGGCCAGGTCCATCGACAAGATCCAGTCGCCGTTATGCACGATGGTGGTCTTCTCGGGGTCCAGAATCTTCATGGCCTGGCTCACGTAGGTCTCGGCGTTGGCCTCGATCTGCTCCTGCGAAAGCTGCGGACGCGTGGAGTTCTTGCCCGAGGGGTCGCCGATCAGCGCGGTGCCGTTGCCGATGATGAGGGTGACGTTGTGGCCCAGGTCCTGGAACTGACGCATCTTGCGCAGGGGCACGGCATGGCCCAGGTGCAGGTCGGGGCTGGTGGGATCGACGCCGAGCTTGATGTTGAGGGGCTCGCCCTTCTCAAGCTTCTTGCGAAGGTCGGCCTCGGGGACGATCTGCGCTGCACCCGAGGTGATGATACGCATTTGCTCGTCAACAGACAGCATTGGGTATCCTCCTTTTGCCATAGCACCCTCACCGAAAACGGCGGTGCTGGAAGTCCATAAACTCTCTTATGATAACAAACTGACGCGACGCGGCACTTACGACAGGAAAATCCTCGTCCTGCCGCATGCGTCAATGGCAACTGGCAGACGTGTACCGTCACGCTCGACCAGATAGCGTACCTGCCGACGACGCAAGCAGTCGCGGCAACGGACCTGTCCCGTCGCATCGGTGGCGCAGACGCCCTCGGCGGTCAGCAGGCAGTGCTCGCACACCATGAGCTCGGGGCAATCGGCATCGACAGGGCTCAGAACACCAGGTTCGGCCGTCAGTTCGGCAATACGCTCCGCATCATTGCCGAGCAACTCGGCCGGCAAGTACACCCGCCCCGCACCGAGTCCGCGCAGCCAGGTAAGCGTGGCCCGATTCGCGCAGAACACCGGCGCCGCCACGTCAAACGTCACGCCCAGCTCGCGAGCAATCACCACCTGTCCCAGGTTGCGGCAGACGACGCGCCCGGCACGCTGCATCAGCGAGCGGGTCCGGTCAGCGTCACCCGTGCGGCACACCTCGTCAAGCACCACAACGGTGTCGGACAAATCGAGTTCTCTGCGCGGGTCGGTATCCATCAGCTGCCAAGCAAAAACCATGCGAGCGGGAACCGCGCACTCCACCAACTCCGGCGACGCACCGCTATCCACCGCAACGTCCTCAAAGGGCAGCACCTCAACGGCACGCGCAACGGGCGCAATCGCATCCGCCTCGGCCCGCATGCGCTCCAACACCGCCGCCGTCTGATCCAACACGCCGGCGCTACGAATCAGGTATACCTCGCAGCCCGCGTCCACCTTACGCTTGCAATGCACGACGACGCGCTTCCCCGCTGCGGCATCCACCGGGCAGGGCACCTGCGGCCAGCGCTTGGGCACATCGGGACGCGCGTCGACACCCGGATAGAACCGAATCTCGAGCGTGTCACCCGCCGCCACGGCGGCATCGAGCTCAACGGTCACCTCTTCGTGGCCCACAGCGACCAAGCGCCCCACGCGCACGCCCTGGTTAATTGCACGCTCAAAGCTCATCAGCTCGGCACCCGAACGCCCTCGCAGGTACGCATCGGTAAACCCACGGTTAAACGACCTTCCCAGCTCGCGCTCAAGCTCTTCCACGGCACCGGGGTCCCACGCGCCGTCGCGCAGCATATCGAGCGCCCGGCGCCAAACCCGCACCACGTTGAATACGTAATCGGGGTTCTTCATGCGTCCCTCGATCTTGAGCGACGCAACGCCAGCATCTACAAGCTCGGGCAGATGCGCAATACCCAGATAGTCATGCGGACACAGCAGACGATCCCCCTCAACGGCGACAACGCTCTGCCCCGCCTCGTCCACTAGGTCGTACGCCAGACGGCACGGCTGCGTGCAGTCGCCGCGCATCGCCGATCGTCCACGCCGCAGGGCCGAGAACTCGCACGCCCCCGAATAGCCGATGCAAATCGCACCGTGGCAGAATACCTCGATGGGCACGCCCGTGGCACATAGCGCCGCAATCTCGTCGACCGTCAGCTCGCGTGCCGTCGTCACGCGCTCGACCCCCAGCTCATCGGCGGCAAGCCGCACGGCACCCTCGCTATGAGCGCCCGCCTGCGTGGACAGGTGAATCTCGACCCCGGGAATCGCCGCGCGCAGCGCGCAGGCCAACCCGGCATCGGCGACAATCAGAGCATCGGCGCCCAGCTCCAGTGCATGAGCTCCCAACGCCACCGCGTCGGACAACTCATCGTCAAACACGAACACGTTGAGCGTTACGTACACACGCACGCCATGGGCATGCGCCACGGCGCAGCCGCGCGCAAACTCGTTATCCGTAAAGCCATGGGCGCTCACACGGGCGTTAAAGCCGCCCAACCCCGCATAGATGGCATCGGCGCCCGCGGCGATGGCCGCAAGCATCTGGTCGAGCCCGCCCGCCGGCGCCAGCAGCTCGGGCAGCGCCGCACCGGCAGCATCCAATCCAGTCTCGTATTGTCCGCTCGGCCCCATCGTCCGAATCGCCATCGACAAACTCCTTACCAAGGTATGCATTCACTCTGAAAAATGCCGTCTTCCAGCATACACGAGGCCTCGCGCGCCCCGTTTGGTTTATCGTGTAATAACTTATGTCCATCCTGCCCCGACGGCACATCCACCGTCTGGCACGACATACCTGGAGGTCAATATATGGGTCCTCGCCAACGACAGGGACACAGCCGTTCAAAGACGCACGCCCTGCCCATAATCCTGCTCTCGTTTTTGGGCTTTCTGCTGATTGCGGGCGTGGCGTTTGGCATCGGCATGCTCGGTAACGTCAACCGCTGGCTGTCCGATCTGCCCGACTACACCGACGCCAACGCGTATCTGGTGAGCGAGCCCACCGAGATCGTCGACTGCAACGGCAACAAGATCGCGAGCTTCTACACGCAAAACCGCAAGTCCATCACCAAGGACGAGGTCTCCCCCTACGTGCTGCAGGGCACCGTTGACGTCGAGGACGAGCGCTTCTACGAGCACGGCGGTATCGACCTGTGGGGTATCGCGCGTGCTGCGGTGGCAACCCTCGGCGGCGGGCACGAAGGCGCCTCGACGATCACCCAGCAGCTTGTGCGCAACACCATCCTGCAGGAGGAGCAATTCGACTCGACCATTGAGCGTAAGGTGCGCGAGGCCTACATCGCCATCAAGATGGAGGACATGTACTCCAAAGACGAGATCCTCATGATGTACCTCAACACCATCTATTACGGCCACGGCGCCTACGGCATCGAGGCCGCAGCCGAGACCTATCTGTCCAAGAGCGCCGCCGACCTCACCCTGAGCGAGGCCGCGCTGTTGATCGGCCTTCCCAACTCGCCCTCGCAGTACGACCCCACGGTCAACCCCGACCTGGCGCTGTCCCGTCGCAACAAGGTCCTCGACAACATGTTGCGCCTGGGCCACATCACCCAGGAGGAGCACGATGCCGCACAGGCCGAACCCATCACCCTCAATGTGACCGAAATCTCGGGCAGCGGCGTCGACGTATACTCGCAGCCCTACTTTGTCTCCTACGTCAAGCAGCTGCTGGAGCAGGAGTTCTCGACCGACGTGCTCTTTAAGGGCGGCCTGACCGTCAAGACCACCATCGACCCCACGATGCAGCAGGTGGCAGAGAATGCCGTCCGCGAGCAGCTCGACACGCTCTCGCTTGACGGCCTGGACATGGGCATGGTCGTCGTCGACCCCAAGACCGGCTACATCAAGTGCATGGTGGGCGGCTACGACTACAACGCCGACGAGAACCACGTAAACCATGCCACGGCCAAGCGTCCCGTCGGCTCCACCTTTAAGGCCTTTACGCTGGCAACTGCCATCCAAAACGGCATGAACCCCAACGTCACCCTCAACTGCAACTCGCCGCTCAAGGCCAAGGGCACCACGACCGAGGTCCAAAATTACGCCAACCAGAGCTATGGCAACATCACGCTTAAGCAGGCGACGGCATACTCCTCCAACACCGGCTACATCCAGGTGGCGGAAGCCGTCGGTAACAGCAAGATCATCTCGCTCGTCAAAAAGCTCGGCATCGACCCCGCCAAGGACAACATCGAGGACGTTCCCGTCATGACCCTCGGCACCGGCTCGATCTCGCCGCTCGAGATGGCCGCCGCCTACGCGACGTTTGCCAACGGCGGCTACTATCGCCAGCCGATCGCCATCACCGAGATTGACTCTCGTACCGGTTCGGTGCTGTACCAGCACACCGACAATCCCTCACAGGTGCTTACCGAGGGCGAGGCCGCCGCGGTCACCGATGTTCTGTCCGGCGTCATGAAGGGCAGCGGTACGGGTGCTGCCGGCGCTCTGAGTGTCAACCAGCCCTATGCCGGCAAGACGGGCACCACCGACAACACCACCAACCTGTGGTTCTGCGGCTATACCCCGCAGCTGGCGTGCGCCCTGTGGACCGGCTATTCCGCGGGCGAGATCCCCATCCAAAAGTACGGCACGGACCTGCTGGGCGACAGCACCAACCTGCCTGTCTTTAAGCGGTTTATGAACACCGTTCTGACCGGTACCGAGCGCGAGGAGTTTGCGACCGGAACGGCGCCCACCTACAAGAACAACAGCGTCTGGAAGTTCTACGGCACCAACAACACCAAGAAGTCGGAGAACGACGACAAGGACAAGGACGAAGAGGAAGAGGAAACCACCACAACGACTACCACGACGACCACGACCACCGAGACCACGGGCGGCGACACCACCGGCGGCACCGGTACGACCGGTGGCTCGACGGGTGGCTCCACTGGTGGTTCGACCGGCGGCGATGGCGGCACGCCTACGCCTACGCCTACGCCTACGCCTACGCCCACTCCCGACCCCTCGCCCACGCCTGACGATACGGTCGGCTAAGAAGTACGCGACTAAAGCCAACAAGGCCCCGAGCAGCTTATTGAACTGCTCGGGGCCTTTTAGTTTGAAGCGACCTGGTGGGCGGTCTTTATACCGGCAAACAAAAAGGGGTACCGACCAACGTCGATGCCCCTTACAAGCCACTATGTCAGCGCACACAATGCCGAGCGCACGACCCGCACACCTACTTGCGAGAATTGCTCAACTTATTGATCAGCGCCTCGAGACGCTCGCCGTCCTCGGCCGTCTGGGCAATAACCAAAATCGTATCGTTGCCGGCAAGCGAGCCAAGCACATCGGGTAACTCTGCCGCATCAACGGCGGCGGCGATGCCGGAAGCCGTGCCAGGCTGAGCCTTGATCATAACCAGATTATCAGTACGCAGAACGCCCGTTACGAGCTCGGAAACCATACGCTGCAGGTGCAGGTCCTCTGCCAGAACATAGATGCCCTCAGGGAGCTTACGCAGCCCCATATCGGCAATATCGCGAGAGACAGTCGCCTGCGTGCAATCAAAGCCCATAGCACGGAGCTCATCGACCAGCACGCGCTGCGTGCGGACATCCTTATTGCGCACAATATCTCTAATGGCATCCTGGCGCCCATTGCGTTTTTTAGCCATACAAACCCTCTCTCCAAAAGATGGCGGAGACAATCAATCAGTGATTGAATAGTTTAACGCTATTTGAAGGCTTTTGTGTATAAGAACGCATTTCGAAACAATTCTATGCAAGTTTGTTTCGTAATGAGCCGTTTAGGCGGTTTTTGCGCCCGTCCGGTTAAGAAAAGCTGCCAGATGCGTACACATCACGCAGCGCGCGGGCTTGGCGCTGGCGATCGGCCCAAACAACAGACCGAGTCCCCGATGGTTATCCTTGAGCGCGGCGACCATCTGACGGGTTCGAGGCGCCTCGAGCATATCACGCATGCGGGCGGAACGCTCGATTGACGACACCCCATGCGGGCTCAGACACAAATTCTCGATGCAGGCGACCAGTCCGACAAAGTAGAACTTTTGGCTTGCCAGCTTGAGCCGACCACCGCTATCTGCTTCCGAGAGTGAGTCCGCAAGCTCGTCGAGCGCTCGGGTGTCATCGGATACCTTGGCATACATGGTGGGATCAAAGGCATCTGTAAGCTTAGGCGCCACCGCGTGGAAACAAGCGTTGCCGCATCCGGAGACGCGCTGCGCCTGCGAGAGCGCGCATGCCATAAACCCAACTGTGCGAAACGCCTTGTCGCACAAAAGGCATGCCTCAAACAGCGGACGGCTATACATCACGCCAGAGACTTGAGCAACCAAGCCGCCTAAAATCAACTGGGGCAGCCCGGCCACCATCGAAGATTTGGTATCAATGGAAATATGAGTAGCATCCAAGACGCGCGAATGGCGCTCTCGATGTGCATCATAGCGGTCGAGCGACACCGTGGGGAACACTATGTCTGCCGCAGTATCGCACGCGATATCGACCATCTTGGAAAGGGATTGCGGAGCAAACCACTCATCGGCGTTCATGGCGATGATTTGAGAGCCGCGCGAGGCAGCAAAACCGGCACGAAGACACGCGCCGCGCGTCGCGTCCTCGACGTCAATCAAATCAATATGGATGTCCCTGTCAGCAGCAACTTGAAGCGAATGGCGCACACCGGGCGCAGCATCGCGACAGACAACGACAATCTGCAAATCGTAGAGGTCTTGGTTCTGGATACTCTCGAGCGCACGCATCGCATAGCTGGGCGAACCTTCTACCACAAGGATCACCGAAAGTCGCGGATGCGAGCCACGTCGAACCAAATTATCCGTCCTCTCGACAGCAATGAATAAAACCGTGGTTCATGGTACACCCCGGCAATAAAAGCAATGAGACACCGGTTGTATTGCACGCCAAGAACAGATGTTGCACACGCGCAGCCCACAGATGGCAGGTGTCGACGCACGAGACGTCGAGCCCTCCCCTAGTCGAGCACGACAAGCTCGGCGGGATCGTAATCCACGCCCATAAACGTAAGGCCGCAGGCAGGAGCCGTGGGGCCCGCAGCGGTACGGTCGCAAGCATCGATGACCTCGCGCATCCACTCGGGTTCACGGCGATGCATGCCAATCTCGACAAGCGTGCCCACGATCGTACGGACCATCGAATGCAGAAACGCATTGCCCTCGATGGTGAACGTCAGGATATCCTCGCCAAAAGCGACCTCGTGGCCAAACTCGGCACGCATCACGCAGCGATGCGTGGGCTTGCCCACGGCAGATGCCACCTTGCAAAAGCTCTTAAAGTCCTGCTCGCCCAAAAGCGCAGGGCAGGCGGCCGCCATCGCATCGACGTCGAGGGGATAGCGATGCCACCACACAGCGCCGCGCGAGAGCACGGGGCGCGCATCGCGATCGGCAATACGGTACGTATACGTACGGGACCGCGCGTCAAAGCGAGCAGAAAAGCCTTTACGGGCCCTGTAGACCTCGTTTATGGCGATATCTTTGGGCAACAGGGCATCCATAGCCCTCAGCCACCTACGGCGCGTACACGCAAGCTCAGCGTCCGTTACGGGCACGCTAATGTACTGAGCCACCGCATGCACGCCGGCATCGGTACGCCCCGCACACGTCAGATCGATCGGGCGGCGCAGCAGCGTCTCGATAGCGCGGCGCAACTCGCCCGCAACGGTCGTCTGACCCGGCTGCTCTGCAAATCCGCTATAGGACGAGCCATCATAGGCAACACGGAATACGAGCGTGGCATCGAGCTCTGGAATCGAATTGAAATCAGACGGCGCGGTCATGGACGCTCCCAACAAACAATCAACGGTATTGCGACAAAAAAAGAGGGGTACGCGAACGTACCCCTCGAATATAGCCTATGCAGACGGATTGTCTACTCAGCGGTCTCCTCAGCAGGAGCCTCCTCGACGGCCTCGACCTTCTTAGGAGCAGCGGCCTTCTTGGGGGCCGGAGCAGCCTTCTTGGCCTTAGGCGTGCAAGGCTCGGTGACGAGCTCCATGATAACGATGGGAGCGTTGTCGCCCTTGCGGTTACCGAGCTTCATGATGCGGGTGTAACCGCCGTTGCGGTCCTGCCACATGCCCTGAGCAGCCTTGTCGAAGATCTCGGCAACGAGCTGCTTATCGCCGAGCTTGGCGATGGCCAGACGACGAGAGTGCAGGTCGCCCTTCTTGGCCCAGGTGATGATCGGATCGACGACCGAACGCAGCGCCTTAGCGCGGGTCTCGGTGGTCTTGATGCGGTCGTTCTCGAAGAGGGCCTTAGCAAGGCTCTTCTTCATGGCCTTGGTGTGGCTCGCATCGGTGCCGAGCTTCAGGCCCTTCTTAACGTTGTGACGCATGGTCTAGTTTCTCCTCAAATATGCGAAGCATTAAGCCTTCAGGCTCAGGCCCATGGACTCTAGCTTGTCCTTCACTTCCTCGATCGACTTAACACCGAAGTTACGGATGTTGAGCAGATCGTTCTCCGAGAACTCAACGAGCTGACGGACCGAGTGAATGCTGGCGCGCTTAAGGCAGTTGTAGGAACGGACGGAAAGGTCCAGATCCTCGATCTGCTTGTCCAGCTCGGCGTTGTCGTTGGTGACCTCGGGAGCGAAGATCGAAGCCTCCTCCTCGACCTCGGGGGTCTCGGCAAGGTTCATAAAGGCAGCCATATGCTGGTTGATGATATTGGCAGCCTGGACCACGGCGTCGCGCGGAGCGATGGAGCCGTTGGTCTCGATCTCGAGGACAAGGCGGTCGTAGTCGGTGTGCTGACCGACACGGCAAGCCTCAACGAGCTTGGCGCAACGGGACACCGGCGAGTACAGCGAGTCGACGTGGATCACACCGATGGGATCGTTGTCGCGCTTGTTAGCCTCGCCAGAGACATAGCCGCGGCCATAGCCGATGCGCATGCTCATGGTGAGATGGCCACCCTCGGTGAGCGTAGCGATGTGCTGCTCGGGGTTGACCAGCTCAAACTCGGACGGAATAAAGAAGTCCGCACCGGTGACCTCGCAGGGGCCGTCAACAGAAATAGTGGCGGTCGCCTCGTCGGTCGTGCCGAGAGCCCTGAAGACAAGACCCTTGACATTCAGGACGATGTCGGTGACATCCTCGACCATGTTAGGGATGGTCATGAACTCGTGCTGCGCGCCATCGATCTGAATAGCCTCGACGGCGGCACCCTCGAGCGAGGACAGAAGAACGCGACGAAGGGAGTTACCCAGCGTATCGCCGTAGCCACGCTCGAGCGGCTCAACGGAGACACGAGCAGACGTCTCGTTAATCTCTTCGACCTGAACCTGAGGCCTAATGAATTCTGACATGTATTACCTCCAGCCTCAGCAGCCCGGATGGACTACTTAGAGTAGAGCTCGACGATGAGCTGCTCGTTGATATCACCGCTGATCTGCTCACGCGTCGGCAGAGCGAGCACGTTACCAGACAGCTTCTCGATATCGACCTCGAGCCAGCCAGGGACCTCGAAACGCTCGGAGGAAATCAGGGCCTCCTTGATGGGGAGGAGGTCACGGAACTTCTCGCCGACAGCGACGACGTCGCCGGCCTTGACGCGGTAGGACGGGATGTCCACGCGCTTGCCGTTCACGGTGAAGTGACCGTGACGGACGGACTGACGAGCCTCTTTGCGGGTGCGGGCGAAGCCAAGACGGAAGACGACGTTGTCGAGGCGAGACTCAAGGATGATCATGAGGTTCTCACCGGTGACGCCGTTCATCTTACGGGCCTTGTTGAAGTAGCCGTGGAACTGCTTCTCCAGAACGCCATAGATGAACTTGACCTTCTGCTTCTCGCGCAGCTGCATGCCGTACTCAGATTCCTTGCGACGGCGCTTGGGCTGACGGATAGATTCCTTCTTGCTGCTGTAACCGAGCTCAGCGGGATCGATCCCGAGCTGACGGCAGCGCTTAAGAACAGGAGTCCTGTCGATTGCCATATTGATACGATCCTTTCAGTTACACGCGGCGACGCTTCTTGGGGCGGCAGCCGTTGTGCGGGATGGGGGTCTTGTCCTGGATGCTCGAGACCTCGAGGCCAGCAGCCTGGAGGGAGCGGATGGCGGTCTCACGACCGGAGCCGGGGCCCTTGACGAAGACGGAAACCTTCTTCATACCGTGCTCCATGGCCTGCTTGGCAGCAGCCTCGGCAGCCATCTGGGCAGCGAACGGCGTGGACTTACGGGAGCCCTTGAAGCCCACCTGGCCAGCCGACTTCCAGGAAATGACGTTGCCCTGGGGATCGGTGATCGAAACGATCGTGTTGTTGAACGTAGAACGAATGTGAGCCTGGCCCACGGAAATGTTCTTACGGTCCGCGCGCTTCAGACGGGCAGCGCGAACGTTCTTCTTAGCAGTAGCCATCTATCTAGCGCTCCTTATTTCTTCTTCTTAGCACCGATCTGACGCTTCGGGCCCTTGCGGGTACGAGCGTTAGTGTGGGTGCGCTGGCCGCGGACCGGGAGGCCCTTGCGGTGACGAAGGCCGCGGTTGCAGCCGATGTCCATAAGGCGCTTGACGTTCTGGTTGCGCTCACGGCGGAGGTCGCCCTCAACCATGATCTGGTTCTTGTCGATATAATCGCGGATGGCGTTAACCTCATCCTCGGTGAGGTCCTTAACGCGCGTATCCACGTTAACGTTGCACTCGACGCAAATCTTCGTCGCAGTGGTGCGGCCGATGCCGTAAATGTAGGTCAGACCGATCTCAACGCGCTTCTCACGCGGGAGGTCGACACCATTAATACGGGCCAACGTAGTCTCCTCTCTTAACCCTGACGCTGCTTATGACGGGGGTTCTCGCAAATGACGAGGACCTTGCCATGGCGCCTAATGATTTTGCACTTATCGCACATCTTCTTGACCGAAGGACGTACCTTCATCGTTCTTCCTTTCGGTAGCGCTCAAACTACTTCCCTACTATCTACTCGCCCAGCCGCAGGCGTTTAAAACTATGGCTGGTCTTCACACACAATCCGACCGTAGGTTGAGCTAAGCCTGCAGTCGGAAAAGGAGTGCGTGTATGCGTGCCGCTATTTATAGCGATAGGTGATGCGGCCGCGGGTCAGGTCGTACGGGGAAAGCTCCACGACAACCCTGTCACCGGGGAGAATACGGATGTAATTCATTCGGATCTTGCCAGAAATGTTGCACAGAACCGAATGACCGTTCTCGAGCTCAACCTTAAACATGGCGTTGGGCAGCGGTTCCTTTACCGTACCCTCGAGCTCAATTGCGTCTTCCTTCTTCACAAGCAATCATCTTTCTCTAGAAAACGACAGCGATTGAGTATTCTACAATACGCGTGCACGTATCGTAATATCTTCGTAATGGCTCCACAACTAAGTGAAACTAGTTACTTTGAAATGTAAATGCCGGAGAATTTGAACGCGGCCTCTACATCTCGCCTCCTTGCAAGGAACACCAGGCGCCTTGCGCGTCGGTAGTAAGAATCACCGGGCCGTCATCGGTGATGGCGACGGTGTTCTCATAGTGCGCGGCGGGCAGGTGGTCGTTGGTCGTGACGATCCAACCGTCGGAGCCCGTGCTCACATGATTGGATCCCATCGTGACCATCGGCTCGATAGCAATGACCATACCAGCCTGGAGACGAACGCCCCTCCCCTTCTTTCCGTAATTCGGAACGTTGGGGTCCTCGTGCATCACATGGCCAATACCGTGCCCCACATAATCGCGAAGCACGCCATAGCCGTGAGACTCGGCGAGGGACTGGACGGCATAACCAACATCCCCGATATGGTTACCGGGAACAGCCTGCTCGATGGCAGTCTTAAGGCAATCGCGCGTAACCTCGCACAGGGCCTTGGCCTCGGGCGTGGGGGTACCGACGAAAAACGTCCAAGCATTATCGCCGACCCAACCGTCGACAACGGCACCCGTATCGATGGAGATGATATCGCCATCGCGCAGGATCATGTCGGGATTGGGAATACCGTGCACCACGGCATCGTTAATCGATGCGCAAATGGTACCGGGAAACCCGCCGTAGCCCTTAAAGGCCGGGGTGCCACCATGCATGCGGATAATCTGCTCCGCAAGCTGATCAAGCTCAAAGGTCGAAACACCAGGGCGAACCATGGCTCCAACGTGGCGGAGCGCCATCTTAGATAGCGCTCCTGCCTTCTTCATCTGCTCGATTTGCGTTGCAGACTTAATCTTGATCATAGACCGAGAGCCTCTTTGACATCCCCGTACACGGTCTCGCGAGCCTGGTCACCGTTGACCGACTTGAGCAGACCCTGGCCACGATAGTAGTCGACGAGCGGACTCGTGGACTTCTCGTAGACGTCGAGACGGTTCTTGATGGTCTCGGGCTTGTCGTCGTCGCGCTGATACATCTCGCCGGCGCACTTGGGGCAGGTGGCATCGGCAGCAGTGCCGGTGTAACCGCAGGCGCGGCAGGTGCGACGCGAAGACAGACGGTCGATGATGACCTCGGGGGCCACGTCGACCAGAAGGGCGCAATCGATCTCGCGACCCATGGTGGAGAGCTCGGAATCGAGCGTCACAGCCTGGGCGGTGTTGCGCGGGAAGCCGTCGAGGATGAAGCCCTGCTGGGCGTCATCGGCGGCAAGGCGCTCCTTGACAAGGTCGATCACGAGCTGGTCGGGAACGAGCTCGCCAGCGTCCATGTACTTCTTAGCCTGAATACCAAGCTCGGTGCCACCCTTGACGGCAGCACGCAGCAGGTCGCCCGTAGAAATGTGAGCGACGCCAAACTCGGCGACGAGCTCCTGTGCGACGGTGCCCTTACCGGCACCCGGAGCTCCGAGCAATACGAGGTTCATGAGCAATCCTCCTCTAGCCTATTTAAAGAATCCATCGTAATCATACATCTTGATCTGGCCTTCGAGCTTATCGACCGTGTCGAGCACGACGCCGACCATGATGAGGATGGACGTGCCGCCAAATGCCTGGATCAGATGGTTACCCGTAAAGGAGAAGATGATCGAAGGCACGATGGCGATGAGCGCCAAAAAGACAGCGCTGGGAAGCGTGATCTTGTTGAGCGCGTTCTTGATGTAGGCCGCGGTAGCCCTACCCGGACGCACGCCCGGAATAAAGCCGCCCTGTTTCTTAAGGTTGTCGGCCGTGTCATCGGGGTTGAACACCATGGAGGTGTAGAAGTACGCGAAGAACACGATGAGGACAACGTTAAGCACCCAGTTGAGCCAACCGGTCGAAAGCGCGGAGGCAACTGCCTGAATCCAGCCGATGCCGGGGAAGAACACGGCAATCTGGGCCGGGAAGTACAGCAGTGCCGAAGCGAAGATAATCGGCACGACGCCCGCGGTGTTGACCTTGATGGGCAGGTAGGTGGTCTGGCCACCCATCATGCGACGGCCCACGACGCGCTTGGCGTAGGAGACCGGGATGCGGCGCTGGCCGCGCTCAAGGAAAACGATCAGCGGGATGACCAGCAGGATGA
Organism: Collinsella sp. AM15-2; assembly: GCF_003471985.1. Taxonomy (NCBI): domain Bacteria; kingdom Bacillati; phylum Actinomycetota; class Coriobacteriia; order Coriobacteriales; family Coriobacteriaceae; genus Collinsella; species Collinsella sp. AM15-2. The sequence goes on from NZ_QRKO01000002.1 coordinate 69,288, forward strand.
TGGCGCAGATGATCACCATGGTGATGATGCCACCGGCGTTACCCTCGGTGCTGGAGAAGATCGCCTGCGGAAGACCGGCCATGATGTTCGCGAAGATGATAAGCGACATGCCATTGCCGATACCGCGCTGGGTGATGAGCTCACCAATCCACATGATCAGCATGGCGCCCGCAGTGAGCGTACCGACGATCATGAGGTCAAAGATGATCTCGGGAGCGCCGGCGCCGTTGAAGCTAATGCCGAAGCTCTTAAAGAGGAAGAGGTAACCCACGGAGTTGAGGATAGCCAGAGCCAAGGTGAGGTAACGCGAATACTGCGTAATCTTGGTCTGACCGACCTCGCCCTCGCGGGCAAGCTCATGCAGGGAAGGCACGACGGCCTGGAGCATCTGGAGGATAATCGAGCTCGTGATGTACGGCATGATGCCCAAAGAGAACACCGAGACATAGCTCAACGCGCCACCAGAGAAAAGATTCAGGAGGGCCATAGCACCTGCGGCGACCGAGTTGCTCCCGGTCGAGAAAAGGCCCAGCATCCCCTGGAAGGGAATGCCGGGCACAGGAACGTGCGCACCAATGCGGTACACGACGAGCATAGCTATGGTAAAAAGAATCTTTTCGCGCAGTTCTTTGATGCGGAAAGCATTCTTAAGACCATTTAGCACGGCAGCTCGACCTTTCCGCCGGCGGCCTCGATCTTGGCCTGCGCAGAAGCGCTGACCTTGTCGACCTTGACCGTGAACTTCTTGGTGAGCTCACCATTGCCGAGCACCTTGACGGGCTCGAACTCGCTCTTGGTGATGCGAGCAGCCTTAAGAGCGGCACCGTCGATTACAGCGCCGTCCTCGAACTTACGCTCGAGACGCTCAACGTTGACAGCGGTGTACTCGATACGACGGGGGTTGCGGAAGCCCGGAAGCTTGGGCAGACGCATAGCCAGCGGAGTCTGGCCACCCTCGAAGCCGGCACCCTTGGTGCCGCCAGAGCGGGAACCCTGGCCCTTCTGGCCGCGGCCAGAAGTGGTGCCGTGACCCGAAGAATTGCCACGGCCGACGCGCTTGCGGTTCTTGGTGGAACCGGGCGCGGGAGTAAGATCGTGAAGCTGCATTTGCTACTCCTCTACAATCTCGACAAGGTGCTTGACCTTGAAGATCATGCCGCGGACGGACTCGTTGTCAGCAATCTCGCGAACCTCGCGGATCCTGTGGAGACCGAGGGCACGGACAGTACGGACCTGGTCCTGCTTGCAACCGTTGGTGCTGCGGACCTGCTTGATCTTGATGGTGTCAGCCATGCTTAGTTCTCCTTACCGACGAACATCTCGGAGACCGTCAGGCCACGGCGAGCCGCGACGTCCTCAGGGCTGGAGAGCTCCTTGAGGCCCTCGACGGCAGCCTTGATGATGTTAAGGCCGTTGTCGGTACCGAGGGACTTGGACAGGACGTTCTTGATGCCAGCAAGCTCGAAGAGGGGACGCACAGCGCCGCCGGCGATAACGCCGGTACCCTCGACAGCGGGCTTGATGATGATGCGGCCGGCACCAAAGTGACCGAGAACCTCGTGCGGGATGGTGCCCTCTTCGGTCACCGGCACGTGGAACATGTTCTTCTTGGCATCGAGAGACGCCTTGGAGATGGCCAGGGGCACCTCAGCGGACTTGCCCATGCCAACGCCGACGTTGCCCTTGCCGTCGCCAACGACGACGAGAGCGACGAGGCTCATGCGACGACCACCCTTGACGGTCTTCGACACGCGGTTGATGTAAACGACGCGCTCCTCGAACTCGGAGGCCTCGCGCTGCTGCTTCTGATTACGAGCCATGTGCTACATACCTCCTAGAACTCGAGACCGGCGGCACGAGCACCGTCGGCGAGGGCCTTTACGCGGCCATGGTAGATACGGCCACCGCGATCGAAGGCGACCTTGGTGATGCCGGCCTCGATGGCGCGCTTGCCAACGAGCTGACCGACCTTCTCCGCAGCCTCCTTGTTCGAGGTGTGGGTGCCCTTGAACTCGGCCTCGAGGGTCGAGGCGGAGACGAGCGTCAGGCTGGAGCCCTTGCTGTCGTCGATGATCTGGGCATAGATGTTGGCGTTAGTACGGGTCACGCGAAGACGCGGACGCTCGGCGGTACCCGAGATCTTGCCGCGAACACGACGCTGACGACGCTTGAGGCCTTCCAGCTTCGCCTTATGCTTGTTCATACGTAAACTCCTAAAAAGGTTGATCTTGCCAGCACCTGACGGGGTGCTGGTCTTATGCGAGTGAGTCGGTTACGACTACTTGGCGGCCTTACCCAGCTTGCGGCGGATGTGCTCGCCAACGTAGTGGATACCCTTGCCCTTGTAAGGCTCGGGAGGACGATGGCCGCGGATCTCAGCGGCGATCTGACCGACCTGCTGCTTGTTGATACCCTTGACGTTCACGTGGGTGTTGTCGGGAACCTCGAAGGTGATGCCCTCGGGAGCCTCGACGATCACGGGGTGCGAGAAGCCCAGGGAGAACTCGAGGTTCTTGCCCTTCTGCTGCACGCGGTAACCGACGCCGGCGAGCTCGAGCTTCTTCTCGAAGCCCTCGGAAACGCCAACAACCATATTGTGGATGAGGGCGCGGGTGAGGCCGTGGCGGGCACGGGTCTCACGCTCGTCGTCGGGACGGGAAACGGTGAGGACGTTGTCCTCGACGTTGATAGCGAGCTTCTCATAGACATCGAGCTCGAGCTGGCCCTTGGGGCCCTTGACGGCAACGTTGTTGCCGTTGACTGCCACTTCGACTCCGGCGGGAATCTGGACAGGCTTATTACCGATACGAGACACGGTGATCTCCTTTCCTTCTACCTACCGAGCGAATTACCAGACGTAAGCGATGATCTCGCCGCCGACGTTGTGCTTGCGAGCATCGCGGTCGGTCATGACGCCATGGCTGGTGGAAATAATGGCGGTACCAAGGCCACCGCGAACGCGGGGCATGTCGGCAACGCCGGTGTACTTACGCAGGCCCGGCTTGGAAATGCGGCGGATGCCGTTGATGACCTTGGCCTTCTTGGGACCATACTTAAGCGTGATGTGCAGAGTCTTCTGGGGAACGGTGTCCTCGACATCGTAGCCCTCGATGTAGCCCTCCTCGTGCAGAACACGAGCGATCTCGACGAGCTTCTTGCTGCTCGGCATGGAGACCGTGGCCTTGTTCACAGAGTTAGCGTTACGGATGCGCGTAAGCATATCTGCGATCGGGTCTGTAAGGTTCATACAGATTCTCCTTCGTTCTTGATGAACACGTGCTCTTGGTTCTTCGCCGCCCTTAACGGCAAAGCCTAACTAGCGCGTTTTCCCTGTTCCAAACGGATGCTTGAAACGCTGGTAGTGACTTACCAGCTGGCCTTCTTAACGCCGGGAAGCTCGCCCTTGAGTGCAAGCTCGCGGAAGCAGACACGGCACAGGCCGAACTTGCGGTACACAGAGTGCGGACGGCCGCAGCGCTGGCAGCGCGTGTACTCACGAGTAGAGAACTTCTGCTTGCGATTGCACTTGACGATCATCGATGTCTTAGCCACTTATATCCTCCTCACATAGAGTATTGTTCGCCCCAAGCGCCGCCCCCTTGTGGGAACGGCGCTTATAGGGCAGGTGAACCTATTTCTTGAACGGGAAACCGAAGGCGTCCAGAAGGGCCTTGGCCTCCTCATCGGTGTTGGCGGTGGTCACGAAAGTGATGTCCATACCACGCTGGTGATCGACGGAATCGAAGTCGATCTCGGGGAAGATGAGCTGCTCGGTGACGCCCATGGAGAAGTTACCACGGCCGTCGAAGCTCTTGGCGGAGATGCCGCGGAAGTCGCGGATACGAGGGATCGCGACGGAGGTCAGACGATCGAAGAACTCCCACATACGGTCGCCACGCAGGGTAACCTTGCAGCCGATCGGCATACCAGCGCGCAGGCGGAAGGTAGCGATGGACTTGCGGGCACGGGTGATCATCGGCTGCTGGCCGGTGATGGCGCGCAGGTCGCGCACGGCACCGTCGATGGCCTTGGAATCGGTAGCGGCCTCGCCGACACCCATGTTCACGACGATCTTCTCAAACTTGGGGATCATCATGACGTTCTCGTACTGGAACTTGTCCTGAAGCTGCTGCTTGACCTCGTTGTTGTACTTGGTCTTCAGACGCGGCACATACTTCTCTTCTGCCATTGTTCACTCCTTCTTGGGGTTTTAAGCACGGGGCGTGGCCACGGTGGGTTGTCCTCGTGCCTCCTGGCTGCATCCGCGCCGCTCATGGCATTTCGCGGTTTGGACTCGACGCAGCAGGAGCCGACAAAACAATCGGTACTATACGCGCATCGGGAGCGTATTTCCAGAAAAACCTCGTCTGCCTGCACAACTCCACAACTCCCCCGCACAAATTGATCCCTAGAGGACGGAGGAAAATGGCAGTTGCGGTGAAATAGAGACTGTTTGATGGCTTAACAAGCTTAAACAGTCCGTATTACACCGCAACTCATATATGGGGCGTTATTTTTGGCGCGGGAGAACCAGGTTGAGGATCACAGCAACGAGCGCGGCGACGGCAATGGAGGATCCGCCAAAGACGGTGCCGACCCATGTGGGGAATCCAGCGCCGGCAAGCGCGCCGGCCGTGCGCTCAATGCCCGTGCCAAAGGCGATGGAGAGGCCCATGAGCGTGGTATCGCGCTGAGACAGGCCGTGGCGGGCAAACATGACCACACCGTTCATGCCGATGGTTGCGAACACGCCGATCGTAGCGCCGCCGATTACCGGCTGCGGAATGGACGTGAGCACTGCCGCGCACTTGGGCAGCAGGCCCGCGATGAGCAAGATGGCGGCGGCAAGCGTAAAGACCATGCGGTTGACGACCTTGTTCTCGGCGATAATGCCCACATTCTGGCCAAAGGTTGCCGTGGGGACGCCGCCCAAAAAGCCCGACAGCATACCGACCAGGCCGTTGGCGATCAGGCCACCCGAGATCTGGCTATCGGTCGCAGGGGTATCGAGCGCGGCGGACGACACGGCGGCAAACTCACCCATGACCTGTACTGCGTTGACAATGGCGACAACGCCCACAACGGCGCACGCGGCCGGGTCGAACACCAGGCGATGGGCGCCCAGGGCCGGCGGGGCGAACCAGCTGGCGGTCGCGATGGCCGAGAAATCGACCATGCCCAACACCGCAGCAAAAACAAAGCCCGCGCAGATACCAGCCAGGATGCTGCCCAGCCTAAGCGCGCCCTTGCCGTAGTTGCCAGCCATAAAGGTGACGACGAACGTCACAAGTGCGACGGCCCAGTTGGTGACACTGCCAAAATCGGCCGCGCCCTCCCCGCCCGCCATGGAGGCAACTGCCACTGGGCATAGCGACAGGCCAATGACAAAGATGACGGTGCCAAGCACCGGGGCCGGAAACAGAAAACTCACGCGCCTAAACAGTAGGCCGAAGAGCGCGACGAGCGCGCCGCCGATTACCTGGGCGCCCAGCACGGCCTCAAAACCAAGCTCAAGACCGACTGCCTTGAGCGCCGGCACGAAGGTAAAGCTCGCACCCATCACAATGGGCAGGCCCGAACCGACGACACCTTTTATGGGGAACTGTTGAAGGAAAATGTCGAGCGCCGAGAGGACGAGCGACGCCTGGATGACGGAGGCCTCCTCCTGAGGGGTAAAGCCGCAGACCGACGCAATGATGATGGCGGGCGTGACGATGCCCGCGAACGCCGCCAGCACATGTTGCAATGCATGGGGCAATACCTGCACAAACGATACTTTTTCCGTTCGCTCGAACAGGGCATCCCCTGCTGCCGACTCTGCCATTTGCGCCTCCCATACCCTAGGCAGCGGCCCCATGCCGCTCAACGGTCGGACATTATAGGGCATATGGCACAGGTAGCATTTTGGCCCGCAATCCTGCATCCCCGGGGTCAAACAGCAGTTGCGGTGAAATAGTTCCTGGCTGACCGCCCGTCAGGCTTATCTAGGAACTATTTCACCGCAACTCATATATGGGGATGCGACTAGCGCTTGCGGGGGACGAGCTTGGTGCGGCGCAGGTGGATCATCTCGGCGGCGATGGAGATAGCGATCTCCTCGGGGTCCTCGGCCTCGATGGCGACTCCGATCGGCAGGTGCAGCTCGCCGATTTGCTCCTGCGTAAAGCCCTCCTGCTCCAGGCGGGCACGCACAAAGGCCGTCTTACGGCGCGAGCCCAAGCAGCCCAGATAGGCGGGTTTGGCGCGCATGGCCTGAATCACCACGTCGATATCGGACTTGTGGCCTGCTGTGGCAACGACCACCAGGTCGCGCGGGCCGATGGGGCACTGCTCGCTCAGGTTCTTGTAGTCGACCAGACGACGGTCGTAGACACCGGGCACCCATTCGGGGGTCAGCGTGCCGGGGCGGTCGTCGCAGGCCACGACGGCAAAACCCGCCGCCGTGAGCACCCGCGCCGTCGCAGCGCCCACGTGGCCGCAGCCAAAGATATAAGTCAGGCCCTCGGGGCAGAGCGTCTCGACGTGCGCCACGGGAATCTCGGAGGCCGCGTTGGTGTAGCTGACCTTACTCCCCTCCTCCACCAGCGAAAGCCCGGGGCAGCCCGCAATGGTGCGGCGCGATTCCTCGCCATGGTACTCGGCCACATCGCCCTCGAGCGCGCTCGCGACAAACGGCTCAAAGTCGATGACGAAGTCGCCGATGCGCCGATAGGCCAAGACGTCGGCAATTTCCTGGAACAACGGTGCCTGAGTCGCATCCAGATGCAGGTAGCACAGGCATATGGCTCCGCCGCAGATCATGCCGGTATCGGAGTTCTCGCCGCCCATGGTGTAGCGGACCAGACGCGACTGTCCCGCGCTCAGGAGCTCGCGCGCCTCATCCAGCGCAAAGAGTTCAATCTTGCCACCGCCGATAGTGCCCGCCTGGCTGCCATCGGCAAAGACGGCCATCCAGGCGCCCACGCCGCGCGGCGACGACCCCGCCGTACCGGCCACGACCACGAGCTCGCACGTCTCGCCAGCACGCAGGGCGGCAAGCGCCGCATTCACAACATCGAGCTTTTCCATTGCCGCCTTCTATCCTCTAAAGACACCGGTGAGCATAGCGAGCGCCTCGAGCACGCCGCCGCCAACCGACATCGCCTTGTCCGAAATGTAGTTGATATAGCTGGCATCGCCGCGCGGGTCGACGTCGGCACATTTAAAGCCCTCGGTCACCTGAACGCCGTCGGCCAAAAGGCCGCGCAAGCAGCCATCGATCTGCGTATACATGGGCGTATCGCCCGCGTAGCCAATCACGTCTCCGGCGCTCACGATGTCGCCGATTGCGCGGTCGGACCGAAACACGCCGGCGGCGGGGCTATGGATAACGCGCTCCTTGCCATAGCCGCCGATCAAGCCCGGCACACCCGTGTTGGGCTGGGGCGAACCTTGGGTAATGACACGTCCGAGAAAATGCCCGCGCATGGTCTCGACCACGACGTCGCAGTCAACCGGCGCGGTAAAGCCCGGCCCCACGGCGATGACGGCAGGCGCCATGTCGCGCGTAGTGCCCAGGTTGCGCTTGGCCAAAATCGCGTCGACCACAGCCGCGGGTTTAAGCTCATCGAGCATCTTGGCCTGAGGGTCCACCACGACGGCAACATCCCCCGCTTGGGTAATCTCGAGCGCCTCTGCCGGCGTCTGCGCCAAGCGAGCGCGAATGCCCTCGACCTGGACCTCGCCCAGGCGAATGGCCTCGCAAAAACTGATTGTGCGACGGATGCACGTGGGAACCGCGATATCGGCCATAACGACCGACACGCCGGCGCGCACCAAGCGAGCGGCGACGCCCGTGGCGATATCGCCGGCGCCGCGAACATAAACGAGCATTCCTGGGGCACCTCCCTGTGCTACGGTTTGAGCAGAGCAAAAGCGGTTCGACCGCCACTCTGATGATTATTTATTATCACAATATTATACGGCGGTGAACAGATGGAAACGGTTAGTGGCAATCTTGCCTCGGCGCTCAGGATCGAGCCGGGCATTACCGCGATTATCGGCAGCGGCGGCAAGTCGACCTTGCTCAAGACGCTCGGCCTTGAGCTTATGCGCGCTGGCGGCCGCGTGCTCCTCTGCACCACCACGCACATGTTTCCCGTCGCCGGCGTGCCATGGGACGGGTCGATCCGTCGCCTGGACGCCGCGCCTTGGAAGCCGGGGGCCCTGCATGTTCCCGGCTGCACCTGCGAGGCCTGCGCGGGACTTGTCCGCGGAAGCATCTGTCAGGCAGGTGTTTTGGACCCGGAGACAGGCAAGCTCTCCGCCCCCGCTGAGCCGCTCAACGAGCTGGCGCAGCGCTTTGACTATGTGTTGGGCGAAGCAGATGGCAGCAAGCGACTCCCGCTCAAGGCGCACGCCGCCTGGGAGCCGGTAATTCCCGCCGCCACGGCAAACGTTGTCTGGATCGTCGGCGCCTCGGGGCTGGGCAAGCCCGTCGCCAAGGTTGTCCACCGCCCCGAGCTCTTCTGCGAGCGGTGCGGCTGCGAGCTCACCGACATCGCCACGGCCGAGCGCGTCGCCCAGGTGCTCAATGCCGAGATGCAGGCGCTGGGACTCTGCACCGCACGCGTCATGCTCAACCAAGTCGACACGCTCAGCGACCCCACGATGGCCGGCCGCTTCGAGACAGCTCTCGACCGCCCCATCGTCGCCACCAACCTCAAGTAGCCGGCGCTGCCCCACCAGACCTATAAGTTGCGGTGGAATAGTTCCTGAAACGGCCTATTTGGCGGCTAAACAGGAACTATTTCACCGCAACTGCGGAGGGGACACGACATCTTTGCTGCTAGCGGGGGACGTAGCGGCCGGGCTGGGCTCCGGTGGGCTCGCCGTCGCGCGCAGCCAGTACGCCGTTCACAAACACGGCCTTGGCGCGGCCGTGCGCCTCAAGGCCCTCGAGCGGCGTGTAGTCCACAGCCTGATGCTGCGTCGCCGCGCGAATGGTCCAGCGCGCCTTGGGATCCCACACGCACACGTCGGCATCGGCACCCTCGGCAAGACAGCCCTTGCGCGGATACATGCCAAAGACGCGCGCCGGGTTCTCGCTCATCAGGCGGCACAAATCCTCGGGGCCCAGCTGTCCCTCAAAGCTCGTGGCGATCGCGACGGGGCGATGCTCCACACCGGGTCCGCCGTTGGGAATCGCGCGGAAGTCGTCGCGCCCGCGGTCCTTTTGCCCGTGCAGATTAAAGCTGCAGTGGTCGGTGGCGATGGTATCGATCTCGCCGGCCACAAGCGCCTCGCGTAGAGCCGCACGGTCGCCGGCATGGCGCAGCGGCGGACTCATCACATACTTGGCACCCGCAAAGCCGTCCTCCCCCTGCTCCAGATAGCAGGTATCGTCGAGCATCAGATATTGAGGGCAGGTCTCGACATAGATATTCTTCTGCCCGCGCGCCTTGGCAGCGCGAATGGTCTCGAGCCCCAGCTTGGTCGAAAGGTGCACCACGTTGACCGGGGCGTCCCCGGCCAAGTGCGCCAGATACAGCAGACGGCTCACTGCCTCAGCCTCGCACACATCCGGACGGCTGAGCGCATGGCCCTCGGGCCCGTGGATACCCTGCTCAAACACGCGCTTCTGCAGCTCATTCACCAGCGTACCGTTCTCGCAATGCACGCACAGTATGCCGCCAATACGCTTGAGCTCCTCGAGCACCTCGAGTGTCTCGGCATCGTCCAGGCGCAGGTGGTCGTAGGCAAAGTAGGTCTTAAACGACGAAACGCCCGCCTCGCGCATGGCCGAAAGATCGGCGCGGTTGCGCTCGTTCCACTCGGCGAGTGCCATATGAAAAGCATAGTTAGCCGTGCAGGTTCCATCGGCACGCCGGTGCCACTCGGCCAAGGCATCGGGCATGGTCACGCCGCGATCGGCCGTCGCGTAGTCCACGATGGTCGTCGTACCGCCGCAGGCAGCCGCACGCGTACCGGTCTCAAAGCTATCGGCCGTCCAATCCATGCCAGTCCAGCACTGCATGTGCGTGTGGCCGTCGATAAAGCCGGGGAACACCCAACAGTCGGTGGCGTCCTGGACAGTATCGCCCTCGCCCGGCTCGATTGCCGCGGCAATCCGCACAATCTTGTCGCCCTCCATGGCAAGGTCGGCGCGACGAAGCCCCTGTGGCGTCACGAGCGCGCCGTTTTTGATGATGATCATAATTGCTCCTTATTGATTGATGCAGTTTGCCACGTGATCAAAATACGAGCAGGCGGCGATATGCTCCGTTATGCGCCGCTGTCCCTTGGCGGTATCGACATCCCACAACTCGTACGCACGCGCCTCGACCAGCGCAACGTCGACGCGACCTTTGAGGATCGAACCGCCGCCGTCCTTGCCCTCAAGACACATAAGCGCATCGAACAGTTCCGCCGGAAAGAGCACCGGGCTCGAAGGCTCGCCGTTGCACGCAAGACGCACCGGATGCTTGCGGCCACGCTCGTCAAATGCACGAACCATAGCCTCAAAAGAATCCGAACTCACAAGTGGCTGGTCGCCCGGCAAAAAGAGGCAACCTTTCCAGTTGCGATCGACCCCCCACGAAAGGCCCGCACGGACGCTTTCGCTGCGCAGCTCGGCATCGTGCAGCACGCACGGGCAATGCCTGTCCTCGCAAATCTGGGCGACCTCGGGCCAACGCGTCGAAACCACAACGTCAAAGCCCCGGGGGACCGAATCGATAGTCCGGGCAATCAGCGGCTTGCCATAGATATCGGCAAGCATCTTGTTAGAGCCAAACCGCTTGCCCTCGCCCGAAGCCATAATGACGCAACCAAGTTTCATGGCGATACCTCCCCTGAAACCATCGTACCCATAACTCGCGCCGCGGGGCATCTGCATCGAAAGCGCTTATCCCGCACGCCCACGATGCAAAAAGGGGGCACCCCGCCGGTTGGCAGAGTGCCCCCTTTACATGGCTTACCTCAGCCCGGCTCTAGGCCTGGAACCAACGGGCGGTGTTGCGCTCGTCGAGGGCCTTGAGGGTAGCGGCGGGATCGGCAACCTTCTGCAGGAACATCATGGCTGCGATGGCGTACGGCTTGTAGCTGGCCTCCTTGTACATGCCCACACGATGCATGTCGAAGACGTCGGCGTTGACCTCACCGTGCTCGCAGGAGACACCGGAGATGTCGGCGGGCAGCGGATGCATAAAGATGGTGTCCTGGCCGTTGGCGGTCTTCTCCATGAGCTCGGTCGTGGAGCACCAGTCCTGATGGGTGGCGTTCTGGGCGAGCAGCTCCTTCTCGAGCGCTGCGATGCCGGCGTCGTCGCCCTCGGCGTACAGGTTGGTACGCTTCTCCATGGCGGCAAACGGAGCCCAGCTCTTGGGGATCACGATGTCGGCGCCCTCGAAGGCCTCGGCCATGGTGTTGACCTGCTTAAAGGTGGTGCCGGACTCGGCGGCGTAGCCCTTAGCGCGCTCGACGACTTCGGGCATGAGGTCGTAGCCCTCGGGGTGGGCCAGGGTGACGTCCATGCCAAAACGGGGCAGCAGGCTGATCAGCGACTGCGGGCAGGACAGCGGCTTGCCGTAAGAGGGCGAATAGGCCCAGGTGACGGCAACCTTCTTGCCCTTGAGGTTCTCGAGGCCGCCAAACTCGTTGATGAGGTAGAGCATGTCGGCAGAGGACTGCGTGGGGTGATCGGAGTCGGACTGCAGGGAGATGAGCGTGGGACGGTGATCCAGAACGCCGTCCTCGTAAGCCTGCTGGACGGACTCGGAGACCTCGGCCATGTAGGCGTCGCCCTTGCCGATGTACATGTCGTCGCGGATGCCGATGACGTCGGCCATGAAGGAGATCATGGTAGCGGTCTCGCGGACGGTCTCGCCGTGAGCGATCTGGGACTTCTTCTCGTCCAGGTCCTGCAGCTCAAGGCCGAGCAGGTTGGCTGCCTTAGAGAAGGAGAAGCGCGTACGGGTGGAGTTGTCGCGGAACAGGGAGACGGCCAGACCCGAATCGAAGATCTTGGACGAAACGTTGTTCTCGCGCAGCTCGCGCAGGGCGTCGGCGACGATGTAGAGCGCCTTGAGCTCATCGGTGGTCTTATCCCAGGTGTGCAGGAAGTCGCTGCCGTACATGCCCTTAAAATCGAGGCCGTTCAGCTGCTCGACGAGCTCGGTAAACTTGGCGTCCATGTAAATGTCCTTTCCAAAGATGAAACGATCGCAATGAGTAGATGTGCTCCGGCATGCGCGTGTGGCTAGAACATGCAGAGCACTATGACGAGGACCCGCTACCGTTGAGGAAGCATGGGAGATAACGACCGCGGGCCCCAAGTCAACAGGGGGTGCCGGGGACACGAGCTGTCCCCGGCTCAACAAGATCGAGGAATGGGACTAATCGATCTTGTTGTTGGTCAGACCGGCGCGGAACACGGTGGCGTCGCCATCGGCCTGGCTCGGATCGTAGAGGTTCAGGGCAGCCACATACATGGCGGCAGCGGTGACCAGGTCGTCCTTGTAGGTGACCTCGTTGGGAGCGTGAGCCTGAGACTCGGCACCCGGGCCGAAGCCGACGCAGGGGATGCCATAGCGGCCCTGGATGGAAACGCAGTTCGTGGAGAAGGTCCACTTGTCGCACAGCGGACGACCGGTGCGCTTGTCCATGCTGGGCTCGCAGCCGATGCGCTCGTCACCGAACATGGCCTTGTGGGCGTCGACGAGGGCCTTGACGTGCGGAGCGGTCTCCTTGTTGATCCACGTGGGGAAGTAAGCCTCGGTCTCGTAAACCTCGCCGGTCCAGGACGGACGGTCGTACATGTACATGGAGACCTTCACGTCGTCGCCGTACTTCTTGGCGGCCGGCAGGTTGCGAATCTCGTCCAGGCAGGACTCCCAGGTCTCACCGGCGGTCATGCGACGGTCGATGGAGATGGCACAGGAGTCGGCCACGGCGCAACGGCTGGGGCTGGTGTAGAAGATCTGGCTGACGGTGCAGGTGCCGCGGCCCAGGAAGCGGGCATCCTCGAAGTGCTCGGGGTTGTACTTAGGGTCGAGCATCTTGACGAGGCCCTTGATGTCGGTCGACTCGTCGCAGCCGTTGTTGTTGAGGGCGCGGACGTCGGCGATGATGTCGGCCATCTTGTAGATGGCGTTGTCGCCGCGGTCGGGAGCGGAACCGTGGCAGGAGGTGCCGTGAACGTCGACGCGGATCTCCATGCGGCCGCGGTGACCGCGATAGATGCCGCCGTCGGTGGGCTCGGTGGAAATGACGAACTCGGGCTTAATGCCGTCCTTGTTGTAGATGTACTGCCAGCACATGCCGTCGCAGTCCTCTTCCTGGACGGTGCCGACGACCATGATCTTGTAGCCCTCGGGGATGAGGCCCATGTCCTTCATCATCTTGGCAGCATAGGTAGCAGAAGCCATGCCACCCTCCTGGTCGGAGCCGCCGCGGCCGTAGATGATCTCGTCGGTCTCGTAGCCCTCATAGGGATCGGCATCCCAGTTCTCGATGTTGCCGATGCCGACGGTGTCGATGTGGGAGTCGATGGCGATGATCTTGTCGCCCTCGCCCATAAAGCCCATGACGTTGCCCAGGCCGTCGACCTTGACCTCGTCATAGCCAAGGCTCTCCATCTCGGCCTTGATGCAAGCGACAACCTCACCCTCCTCGCAAGACTCAGAGGGGTGGGAGATCATAGCGCGCAGGAAGCGAGTCATATCAGCACGATGGGACTCAGCAGCAGCCTTGATAGCGTCGAAATCGAGTTCTTTAGTCATTGTTCATAACCTTTCAAACGAAGGAATCTACCTGTGAGGTGGCGGAGCGATACCTATTTACTCCGCCCAGTATTAGCAAGTGGGGTATTCGCCCTCCCAGACGATGCGACGGTACTGATCCGGATCGGTGTCGCCCTCGGTGGAGAAGCAGAGCACGGAGCTCGTCTTGTCCAGGCCGATGAGCTCCTTGAGCTCGGCGTACTCGGGATCGAGCATGAGGGTCTCGACCAGGCCGGTGGTCACAGCGCCGGACTCGCCGGAGATGACGCGCGGGTCGCCCTTCTCGGGAGCACCCAGGGTGCGCATGCCGCGAGCGGTAACCCAGTCGGGGCAGGACACGAACGCGGTGGTGTGGTTGCGCAGGATATCCCAGCCCAGGATGTTGGGCTCGCCGCAGCACAGGCCGGCCATGATGGAGGGCATGTCGCCGTCCACGATGCGCGGGTCGCCGTCGCCGGCGGCAGCGCCCTTGTACAGGCAGGCGGCAGGCGCGCACTCGACCACGACGAAGGTGGGCGGGTTATCGGGATACAGGTTGGTGAAGTAGCCCACCACGGCGCCAGCCAGCGAGCCCACGCCAGCCTGGACAAAGACGTGCGTCGGGCGGTTGATGGCCATCTCGCGCAGCTGCTCGGCAGCCTCGGAAGCCATGGTGCCGTAGCCCTCCATGATCCAAGACGGGATCTTCTCGTAGCCCTCCCAGGCGGTGTCCTGAACGATAACGCCGCGCTCGCAGGCATCGGCCTCGGCGGCGGCCATGCGCACGCACTCGTCGTAGTTGACCTCTTCGATGGTCACCGTGGCGCCCTCGGCGGCGATGTTGTCAAAGCGGGGCTTGGTGGAACCCTTGGGCATGTGCACGACGGCCTTCTGGCCCAGCTTGTTGGCAGCCCATGCCACGCCGCGGCCATGGTTGCCGTCGGTGGCGGTAAAGAAGGTAGCCTGGCCAAAGTCCTCGGCCAGCTGATCGGAGGTCAGGTAGTCGAAGGTGCACTCGGCAACGTCCTTGCCGGTCTCGTCGGCAATGTAGTTGGCCATGGCAAACGATCCGCCCAGAACCTTAAAGGCGTTGAGGCCAAAGCGATAGCTCTCGTCCTTAACGCACAGGTTGGACAGACCCAAGCGCGCGGCCTGGCCATCCAGGCGGGCAAGCGGAGTGACGGTGTACTGGGGGAACGACTGGTGGAAGGCACGGGCCTTCTTCACGTGGTCGAGGCTCATGATTCCCAAGTGCATGTCATCGCTCTTGGGCATCGTGTTGCCCGCCCACTGGATCTTATCGGCCATACGGTGAACTCCTTAAGTCCTCTCTTGCCGGCCCCCGCATACGCGTTTCAGCCCACTCCCATTCATGCGACTGAACTTTTATGTGGATGCCAAACAAAAAGTTTGTTAGCACTGTTCTATCACACTTTTTGATTGGCAAACCTAACAAATTGTTTGTTGCCGTAATCGGTACCTTTTCGCCGCCGAACGGTCACATAACGCAGCAACGCTTTCGTTATTTGCGAACAAGTGTGGTTTATGGCAAAGTGTGCCCAAACTAATTTTTAGGAAGGCACCCATGACCCCCGCACAGATTGAGTTTTACAAGCGCCTTGCACACG
This sequence comes from Collinsella sp. AM15-2, assembly GCF_003471985.1. Lineage (NCBI taxonomy): Bacteria > Bacillati > Actinomycetota > Coriobacteriia > Coriobacteriales > Coriobacteriaceae > Collinsella > Collinsella sp. AM15-2. The sequence continues at coordinate 84,655 of NZ_QRKO01000002.1, forward strand.
GTCTGGCGCTCCAATTTGGCCCCAACTGCGAAGTCGTCGTCCACGATCTGGAGACCGAGGACGTGGACCACTCCATCGTAGTGATCGAAAATGGCCACGTCAGCGGGCGCAAACTGGGTGACGGCCCCAGCCATATCGTGTTTGAGTCCATGCACGAGGGCACCGCCGACGTACACGACCGCGAGCCGTACCTCACTAAAACCACCGATGGCAAGCTGCTCAAGTCCTCGACCATCTTTATCCGCAACGACGAAGGCAAGCCCGTCGGCATTTTGGGCATCAACTTTGACATTACGCTTATGAAGGCATTTGAGCGCTCGCTCGACGCCTTTACCGGCACCGGCGGCACGGGCTACACCGAGCCCGAGCCCATTACCAAGAACATCGGCGACCTGCTCGAGGACCTGCTGCACGAGTGCGAGCAGTTTGTGGGCAAGCCCGCGGCGCTCATGACCAAAGATGAGCGCATTCGCGCCATTGGCTACCTCGACCGTCGCGGCGCCTTCCTCATTTCCAAGTCGAGCGAGCGCGCCTGCGAGTTCTTTGGCATCTCCAAGTACAGCTTCTATAGCTACCTCAATGAGGCCAAGGCGGCGGCCGACGACAAGTAGGCACTCGCCTGGATTGTCCCTCCCCTTTTGGGCGCGAGTTCTGGAAAGCATGAATCCAAGACCGAGCCGCTTGGGAAGTTCCATATAATCGATGTCATTAGTATTTCGAAAGGGTGGAACAGAATGGCGTTGAGCAAGGCATCATGCACCGGTCGCGGATTGATTCCGGCAATTGGTGGACATGTGCACCGCATGTTCGATGAGAGTGAAGACGACCTGTTTTCGCTGAGCCTTGACGACGTGATGGATGATCGCCCGTGGACCGCCGACGAACTCATGGGCGGCGGGGCTCGCCCGTCAAGCCCCAATCCCGCACTTGCGCCTAAGCCCGCATCTGCGCCGACTCCTGCGCAGCCGCCTGTTTCGACGCCCGCGTCTACGCCCGCACCCATTTCGGCGCCCACACCCGCTCCCCGCCCCGCAAGCGACCCGTCCGAGACGGCGGCGTTTCTCGCTGCGGCGACGCGGAGCAAATCGGCCGACAGCACCGTTATGTACAGCGCCCAGCAGTTGCCCGTTCCTGCGGCACGCAAGTCTCCGGTCACAAGGCTCGATGAGCCCGTTGCCCATCAGGTTGCCTACGATTCCTGGGCTGCAGCCGATCTGGATGAGACCTCTACCGGCATGCCGGCGCTCGACGTTCCAGTTAACCCGCTTTTTGCCGCCAACACGAGCGCCGCGGACTATGAGGGCGGTGCGGCATATTCCGATTATTCCGATGGCTATGCTGACGCCGGTCGCATCGAGACCGAGGATTATGGCACCGCATCGAGCGATTATCTTAACGATCCGTACGCTGCCACGCCTGCACCGGAATATGACCCGGAGGCCGCGTCCGCACCGGCGTATACCAAAAGCACGGGCGAAGAGCGCTTCGCCGATTATTACGCCGAGGAAAAGGCGCTGCGTTTCTCGGAATTTCCGCAGGCAGTCAAGGTTGCCTTTATCGCCATTGTCATTGCCCTGCTCGGTGTCATTGCGTTTGAGGGATTCCGGCTGTTCTCCGGCCCCACCCAAGCGGAGTCGGAGACCCAGCAAAAAGAGGACGATAACGAGTATCTGGACATCAACACCCTCAAGGGCGACCCCAACGACGGGGACGATGAGTAGCGAGGGTTAAGGGAGGGCCGGAAGAGCCAGCGGCATGTTACGGCTCCAAAAGCCCTGCCATAAAGATGGGCAGATACAGCACGTCACCATCGCGGTGAAGATTACATTCCGCAAGTACCAGGGCGCGATCGATTCCGTAGCCCTTCGTCGCGAGCGCGTTGTCGAGCGCCGCATGGGACTTAAAGCTCTTGCCCGACTTGACCTCGATGGCAAGGACCTCCCCATCGAGCGTCTCCTCCACAAAATCGAGCTCGCCGACTTTTTTAGACGTAAAGTAGCGCAATCTGAATCCGTGGGCTTTGAGCTCTTGGGCAACGAAGCCCTCAAACGCCGCCCCCATGTTCATGCCAAAGGCGTCTTCCGCCTCCCCATCAAAAACGCCTTGGGCGACCCTTTTGGAATACGACGACATGAGCATTCCGGTGTCCAAGTAAAACAGCTTGAACAGATTTCGTTGCTCCCCCAATAAAAGGGGTGCCACGGGCGCCGTTACGTTATACACGGGAAGCGCGACACCCGCCTCCGATAGCCAGAGAAAATGATCTGTCACCTGCGAAAAACGTTTGACACCGTTAATCGATGACAGTTTGAATCGCTTGTTTTTGGAGCCGGCCTCGCTGGGAATCAGATCATAGATATCGCGAATAACCAAGCGTAGCTCGGGCGGAGCGTACTTTGCGATGTCATCGCGATACAGGGCGTGAAGATCGCGATGGATGTTTCGAACCTCGTCGACATTGCGCGTCGCCAAGAAGGAATTGACCGCGTCGGGCATGCCCCCCACCACCACATACTGATGGAACAGATTGAGCAAGCGGTCATACAGATAGCCGGGGAGCTCCTTTTCGTCCTTTAGACAACCCCTGAGCATGTCAAACGCTCCGGCAGCAACGCCGCTTGCCCAGCAGAACTCCTCAAAGTCGAGCGGGTACATCTGGACCTGCTCGACATACCCCACCGGCAGGGAATCGATGCCCTCGAGCTCAACGCCAAGGAGCGATCCGGTAAGGATGTATCGAAAGTCGCCGCGCTGGACCAGGTATTTGATAAACGTCACTACGTTGGGGCATCGCTGCACCTCGTCGATAACCACAACGGTCTTGTTCGCAACCATCGGCTGCGTTGCAGCAATAGACATGCGCATAAGCAGGTCATCCGCGCTTTTTGCCGCCAAAAACGAATCGCGCACGGACGCGTCGGCGATAAGGTCGAACGTCACGACATTTTCGAACGATTCGCTTGCAAAGATGTTGACCAAATATGACTTTCCTACCTGTCGGGCGCCCTTGACCAAAAGAGCCTTGTTAGGCGACGAGGCAAGCCAGGATTCAAACTGTGCTTTTGCTTTTCTTTGCAGCATAAGCGTACCCCTTATTACGTGCTGTTTTAGCACTATGATACACTTTTCCGTGGTTGCTAGGTGCTCATTTCGACACTTTTTCGAGATTTTGAAGTGTGTATTACGACACTTTTCCGTACTTTTACACGGGATATTTCGACACTTTTTCGGATTTAAGCCTAACAGCAGCCGGCGAAATCAAGCGCCGTCTGCACATCATTTCGCAGGCGGCGCTTGATTTGTGTCCGCGCACGCTGATAGACTCCATCGTGCCCGCAAGGAGCGGGCGCGTTTTATCCAGAGTCGGGGTAGAGAGTTGGCTCCACGATCCCGACGCCAACCGGCCAAGAGGCACGGTGGCCCTGCCAACATCGATGAAAGGAGTCCGTATGGACAATTTCTCTGTGCGCAGCGAGCGCAACTTCCACAACCTGGCAGCCAAACCAAAACGAATACATCTTCTGGACAAGCCGAGCGGCTACGCCTCGTCCATGGTCAAGAGCAGCCTCTCCCACCAGATGCGCTTTACGGTACAGAAGCTCGAGGAGGAGCTCTGCGTTGCTGGCAATTCGCATGTGTTGCAGATTAAGCTTCTTGGAGATGACTCGCGTGAGCCGTCCAGCTGGAAGCTCTTCGCCGACGGCGCGTGCGTTGCGGACGGATCCGGCGCCTTTGTTATGGATGCTATCGACCAGGGCATGATACAAGCCTGTAAGACATGGGGAGATCACGACGCATTTGCCGACATCGCAGAGGCAATCGTTCTAAGCAAAGCTGCATTTGATATCAAGGAGCGCGCTTATCAGATGCTTTCATATATCGCATGGACAGTTGGTCGGTTCCACGCCCAGCACCTGATCGAGGGCATGGTCGCCGCCGGGGTAGACCCGATGCTGGAAGATCTTCTCAGCGCTCCCGCGTAGATTAATCGAGCGCTCTATCGACAAAGATGCATCTACCATAACGGCATGGGGCGTGCTCGCCTTGTACCGACCCCAACCAATCCCGTCGGCGCGACTGCAGTCTCAAACAACCACCGGCACCATCCATCCGCACACGAGAGGCGATGGGCACAGGCGAACCCCTCAACCTCGCTATTCGTAAACTTCATCAGTGTTTCCACATCCCCATCAAAAGAATCCGAAAGACATCCCCCGTTAATAAAACGCTTCTGAACATCTCACTCTGCAGGCAAAGCCGCACCGGAGTGATGCGGAGGTCTGCGCGGGGTTTCACGGGTTCCCTTGACGCGGCCCAGCGGAAGTGCCACCCGGCATCCCTTCCATAACGCACGGGTAAACAAAGGGAAATAGCGCCACCCACCGTGCAAGGAAGGACGCCACCATGGATCTCACGAAAACGGCTAGAGAAATTACCCGTCTCATGCTCCCCTACCTGACCACGCAGCAGAACCGCCAGCTCAAAAAGGTTTTATCGCACTGCCTTTTCGATGAAAGCCAATTAGCTGAAGACTGCGGCGACGGTGAAAGCGAATCATTCCTGGATCTTTTTCTGTCTGCAAAACGCCTCGAAGGCTGCTCGGATAGGACCATCTCCTACTACGAAACCACCATCAATAAAATGCTTGAATCATTCGATACACCAGCTTGCGACCTGGGAACCGAAGAGATTAGGTCCTATCTTTCCGACTATCAGCAAAAAGCCGGCGTCAGTCGCGTCACCGTCGACAATGTCCGAAGAATCATCTCAAGCTTCTACTCATGGCTCGAAGACGAGGACCATATCATTAAGAGCCCGGTTAGACGCATTAAAAGAGTCAAGGCTCCGCAACCCATAAAGGAAACGTATAGCGATGAAGTCGTTGAGATTCTTTGCGATAACTGCGGGTCGCCCCGAAACCTTGCCCTGATCGACCTGTTGCGCTCCACGGGCATGCGTGTGGGCGAACTTGTCTCGTTGGACAGGAGCTCCATCGACACCATCAATCGTGAGTGCATCGTACACGGCAAGGGAAATAAGGACCGCATCGTATATTTTGACGCAAAGACTAAAGTCCATATTGAGAATTACCTGTCAACCCGAATGGACAGCTCGGAAGCACTCTTCGTATCGAGCAAGGCGCCACACGAGAGGCTACAAATTGGCGGCGTCGAGGCGCTGCTTAGAAAACTGGGGCGCGAGCTTGATTTAGGAAGGGTCCACCCTCATAAGTTCAGAAGAACGCTTGCTACAAAGGCAATCGACAAAGGAATGCCCATCGAACAAGTCCAGGTGCTCCTTGGCCATAAAAAAATAGACACCACATTAAGGTACGCGATGGTCGACCAGCGCAACGTCAAAGCATCCCACCGCAGGTACCTAACTTAAATTTCGATTTGTCGACCTGGGCGACGAAGTCAGCGAACTCCTGCTGGAGGGAAAACGGGGGAACCGGGACCTTCATTTCCTTGAAACTCTTCAAAGTTACGGTTCGTTGGGCGGCGCCTTTTGCGCACCGATCCATATATCTTTGTGCGTCCTCAGAAAGTAAGGCAGCGTGTAGATAATTGCTGTCGATCAAATCATGCCGAGGCTTTAGGTATGCGATATGGCGCTGAAAACAAAATGGCCTATCGTCTTCGACAATCGCAGGATGGCCAAACGAGCCCACGGCAGAAACAAGGACATCACCGACCTCAATCGGAGTTCGACGGATAAGCTGCTCATGGTCTTCTACGGAAATGAACTTATTCGTATCGTAGTTAACAGTATCTGAGGTGATATTGCTGACAAAAAGAAACGGGATTCCCCTGTCAACGAACTTCGGGGGCTGGTGCGTTCCATCAGTAATAATTGAACACACATCCTTGAGAGGCTTCAAGTCCGTGCTATTCAGACGTCCGAACATCTCGACAAATTGTGATTTACAGGCGCAGGATGTCTGAATGGTCGGCGATGCTCAGCTCATTTACCTCGGCAAATATGACGGTATAATCACAAGAGCTGTAATTTGTATTTTTAAGCTCATAGGTACCTGAATGACTGAAGAACCGATAAGTAAATCCGAGCTGGGAAACCACTTACTCGGAGCCTGCGATATCCTGCGTGGCCCCATCAACCAGGACGAGTACAAGAGCTACATCACGCCGTTGCTCTTCTTCAAGCGCATCTCAGACGTCTACGACGAGGAGGCCGCCGAGGCTCTAGAGATGTCGGGCGGAGACGAAGACTACGCCGCCCTGCCTGAAAACCACAGCTTCGCGGTGCCGGACGGCTGCCATTGGCAGGATGTGCGCAACACCGGCGCGAACGTCGGCAAAGCAATCGTTGACGCCATGGTGGGTATCGAGCGCGCTAACCCCGATACCCTCAGCGGCCTCTTCAGCAGCTTCGACGACGCGAGCTGGACGGACAAGGGCAAGCTCTCCGACGAACGCCTGAAAGACCTCATCGAGCATTTCTCTGCAAAGAAGTTCGGCAACAGTAGCTATAACGCCGACATGATGGGCGACGCCTACGAGTACCTGATCAAGAAGTTCGCCGACATGCAGAAGAAGAACGCCGGCGAGTTCTACACCCCGAGGGAGATCGTGAAGATGATGGTCTCCCTGCTCGAGCCAAAGCCCGGAGAGACCGTCTATGACCCCGCATGCGGCACGGGCGGCATGCTCATCGAGGCAGTACGTCAGATGGACAACTCGAGGCTCGCCTACGGCAAGCTCTACGGCCAGGAGAAGAACCTAAGCACGTCTGCCATAGCACGCATGAACCTCTACCTCCACGGTGCGAAGGACTTTCGCATCACCCAGGGGGACACCCTGCGCGACCCCGCCTTCCTTGCCGGGAATGCCCTCAGGACATTCGACTGCGTCCTCGCCAATCCGCCCTTCTCCCTTAAGAACTGGGGATCCGCAGAGTTCTCCTCGGACCCGTGGGGCCGCAACATCTGGGGCGTCCCCACGGACAAGTCGGCGGACTTCGCATGGGTGCAGCATATGGTCTGCTCCATGGACGAGAAGAGCGGTCGCTGCGCTGTAGTGCTGCCCCAGGGCGCACTGTTCCACGGCGGCAAGGAGGGCACCATCCGCAAGGAGTTGCTCAAGTCGGACAAGGTCGAGGCAGTGATCTCGCTCGCGAGCGGCGTCTTCTACAGCACCGGTGTCTCCGCCTGTGTGCTGTTTCTCAGAAACGAAAAACCCGCCGAGCACCAAGGGCGTGTCTGCATCATCGACGGCAGCAAGATCTTCACTGCTCAGCGCGCGCAGAACGTGATCTCGGAAGAGAATGCGCAGGAGATGCTCTCCCTCTATCGCTCCTACGAGCCCGTCGTCGAAAAATGCGCCATAGCAACGCTCGCTGACATCGAACGCGAGGGATACGTGCTCTCGGCGAACAACTACGTCGAAAGAAAACGCGAGAAGGTCGAGCCGCCGACGGAGACAAGAAAACGCTTCTACGACCTCCTCCAGCAAACGAAGGAATCCGAGGAGAGGCTCCTCGATCTGCTAACGAAGGGAGGCTATGTCGATGGAGAGTAGAATCCCCCAGGAAGAGCTAAACAACCATCTATGGAACGCGGCCGTTCTGCTACGCACCTACATCGATGCCGGGTCGTACAAGCAGTACATCTTCCCGCTGCTGTTCTTCAAGCGTCTCTCCGACGTCTACGACGAGGAGACCGCCGAAGCGTTGGAAGCCTCCGGCGGAGATGCGGAGTTCGCAGCCCTTCCCGAGAACCACAGCTTCGCAATCCCGGACGGCGCCCACTGGTGCGATATCCGTGAGGCAACGGAAAACGTCGGTAAGGCGATCGTAGGCGCCTTCCGCGTCATCGAGACGGCCAACGGCTCCAAGCTGCGTGGCATCTTCGGCGACGCCGCCTGGACTAACAAGAAACGACTTCCCGACCGCCTGCTCAAGGACCTCATCGAGCACTTCAGCGCTATAACGCTCTCCATCGCCAATTGTCCCGAGGACGAACTCGGTCAGGGCTACGAGTACCTCATCAAGAAGTTCGCAGACGACTCAGGGCACACGGCACAGGAGTTCTACACCAACCGCACGGTCGTCCATCTGATGACCGAGATCCTCCAACCCAAACCGGGCGAGTCCATCTACGACCCCACCTGCGGCAGCGCCGGCATGCTCATCTCCTCCATCGCCCACCTCAAACAGCACGGAGAGGAATGGCGTAACGTTCACGCCTACGGACAGGAGATCAACCAGCTATCCTCCGCCATCGGACGCATGAACCTATTCCTGCACGGCGTCGAGGACTTCGAGATTGCAAACGACGACACGCTGCGGCACCCAGCCTTCCTCGAGGCGGGAAAGCTACGCACCTTCGATATGGTGCTCGCTAATCCTCCCTATTCGATCAAGCAATGGGACCGCGAGGCGTTCGCGTCGGACCCCTACGGCCGCAACTTCCTCGGCACCCCGCCGCAGGGGCGGGCCGACTATGCCTTCATACAGCATATCCTCAAGAGCATGGACCCGAGGAGTGGAAGGTGCGCCATCCTTCTTCCCCATGGCGTACTCTTCCGCAACGAGGAATCGGAGATGCGCGAAAGGCTCGTGAGAAGCGATCTCGTTGAGGCGGTCATCGGACTCGGCGCAAACCTCTTCTTCAACTCGCCCATGGAGGCCTGCATCCTCATCTGCCGCAGCGAGAAAGCGCCGAATCGAAGCAAGAAAATACTGTTCGTAGACGCCTCTGCCGAGGTAACCCGCAAGAACGCGCAAAGCTACCTTGAGCCTCAACACATCAAGAGAATCGTCGATGCCTACCGATCTGACGAGGACATCGAAGGTTTCTCATCCCACGCATCGTTTAGTGAGCTCGAGGACAACGCTTTCTCGCTCTCCATCCCTCTGTACGTGAAGCCCGCCAATGATGAAAATGCTGACGATAGAAGCATCGAGGAGACGGTAGAAAGCTGGAGAGCCGCCTCCACAGAGGCCGCGTCCCTGCTCGATAATATTGCTGCGAAATTGCATGAAAACGATGGTGAGTAACATGACCCACGTTTGCCTGGGCGATGTGGCCCGCGAAATAAAACAGAAGGTCCCTGCGGGGCAAGAGCTGCCGACGGTCGGCCTTGAGCATCTAGACCCCGGCGAGGTCGAACTCGCCCACTGGGACGAAGGTGTCAGGACCACCTTCACTAAGGCTTTCTCAAAGGGGCAGGTGCTATTCGGGCGTCGTAGGGCCTACCTACGTAAAGCAGCCGTCGCCCCATTCGACGGAATCTGCTCCGGAGACATCACCGTCATCGCCCCCAAGGACAACCTCTCTCCGAGACTGCTCCCGTTCATCATCCAGAATGACGCCCTATTCGAGCACGCCGTCACCAATTCGGCAGGCTCCCTCTCGCCAAGAGTCAAGTGGCAGAGCCTTTCGCAATTTGAGTTCGAGCTCCCCAACATCGCTAAGCAAGAAGAACTTGCCGACATACTCTGGACCGCACAAGAAACGCGGTCTCACTACAGGCAGCTGCTTACAGCCTGCGATGACGTCGTCAAATCACAATTTAGCTGCTGGGGGTGCGCGGCATGACAAGGTATAGATTCGACCAGATAGCCGAGAACAGCACCGCCAAGAAAAAACCCGAGGAAAGCGATCGCAACCGGTACGTTGGACTGGAGCACCTTGATCCGGGCACTCTTGAGGTGACCCGCTGGGGCGCCGAGGTTACTCCCAAGGGCGACAAACTGCTCATGAAGAAAGGCGATGTCCTGTTCGGCCGCCGAAGGGCCTATCAGAAGAAGGTCGGCATAGCACCCTTCGATGGCATCTTCTCGGCTCACGGGATGGTGCTGCGCCCGAAGGCCGATGTCGTCGATCCGATGTTCTTCCCGTTTTTCATCAGCTCCGACATGTTCCTTGACGAGGCAATACGGGTCTCCGTCGGCTCTCTTTCGCCGACGGCAAACTGGAAAGATCTCCGGACCTTGGAATTTGACTTGCCCTCGCCGGGAAAACAACGCGAGCTTGCCGGCATCCTCTCGGAAGCCGAGAGCCTCAAGGGGCATTATCGTAAGCTGCTCACGACCTGCGACGACGTCGTCAAATCACAATTTGTCGAAATTTTTTCCAAGAAAGAGTTTCCGCTGATTCCCCTCTCGCAAGCATGCACGAAAATTACTGATGGCACCCATAAAACGCCCCAATATCAAGAAGCTGGAATTGCATTCATTTCTGCGAAGAATGTCACATCAGATGGCAAGCTAGATTTCAGCGACATCAAGCATATAAGCACGGATGAATATGAGTCCATTCAAAACCGTTGTGAAACCCAAATCGGCGATGTGCTTCTTACAAAAAGTGGATCACTTGGTATGCCGGCTATTGTCGATGTCGATTTTCCAATCGGTCTATTCGAAAGTCTCGCTGTCCTCAAATACCGTCGCGACATTCTTGATGGAGTATTCCTACGAGAACAACTAAAAAGCGCAAGAGTGCAGGACCAATTTACAGGCGGCGTTAAGGGGATTGCTGTAAAACACCTCCATCTAAACGTAATTGGAAGGACGAGCATTATAGTTCCCCCGCTCGAACTCCAGGAGGAGTTCACCGACTTCGTGCTTCAGGTCGACAAATCGAAATTTGCCGTACAAAAGGCCCTCGATGAGCTAAACGCCACGACGAAGAAAATCTTGAACCAGGAGTTAGGACTCGGAGATGTTTAACGAGGACAACACCATCGAGCAAATGAGCGTCGAGGCGCTTGCCAGCCTTGGCTGGAGATACGTTGCTGCCGAAGACCTCCCGCGCCGCCATGCCGACGTCATGGTCGAGCCCATGGTCAAGGACGCCCTCATCAGGCTTAACCCGGAGATCGCAGAAGACCCCGATCGCGCCGACGAGATCATCTACCGACTCAGGGCCCTCATTCAGTCCACAAGTCCGCAGAACCTGGTCTCCACCAACGAGCGGTTCAAAAAGCTCGTCATCGAGGAGAACTCATTCCCCTACGGCAAAGACGGCCGCATGGTCCCCATCCGCTTCTTTGGCACGGCGGCGGACGGCGATCTTGACAAAAACGAGTACATCGTCACCAACCAGTGGGTCTACCCCCAGGAGCAGGGCGGCAAGCGCCTCGACCTCGTCCTTCTTGTCAATGGATTTCCGCTCGTCATCGGCGAGTTCAAGACGCCGGTGCGCGATTCGATAACCTGGCTCGACGGCGCTGGCGACATCGCTAAATATGAGAAGAGCATCCCGCAGATGTTCGTCTGTAGCGCCATCAACTTCGCCAGCGAAGGAAAATGCTATCGCTACGGGTCGGTGAACATGCCTCCCGAGATGTGGGGACCCTGGCATGAGGGCGACAAGAAGAGCGAGGGCACACTTGCCGACGTCAAGAGAAGCATGGCGTCCATGCTAACCCCCACGAACGTCATGGACATCTTCCAGTTCTTCACGCTCTTCGCCACCGACAAGAAGCATCGACGCATCAAGCTGATCTGTCGTTACCAACAGTTCGAGGGCGCGAACCTCATCGTGGACCGCGTCCGCGCAGGATACCCGAAGCGTGGCCTCATTTGGCATTTCCAGGGCTCAGGAAAGTCACTGCTCATGGTATTCGCTGCCCAGAAGCTGCGCATGGTCCCCGAACTCAAGAACCCGACCGTCGTCATCGTGGATGACCGAATCGACCTCGAGACCCAGATCACGGGGACCTTCAACGCATCCGACATCCCCAACCTCGCAAGCGCCGGCAGCAAGGAGGAGCTTGAGTCCTTCTTCAAGCAGGACATGAGAAAGATCCTCATCACCACCATCTTCAAATTCAGCGAGGTTGCGGGGACGCTCAACGAGCGCGAGAACATCATCCTCATGGTCGACGAGGCGCACCGCACCCAAGAGGGCGACCTCGGCGAGAAGATGCGACTCGCCTTGCCAAACGCCTTCTTCTTCGGCTTGACCGGCACGCCCATCAACCGAACCGACAAGAACACGTTCCACACCTTCGGCGCCAAAGAGGACAAGTCCGGCTACATGAGCCGCTATTCCTTCGCCGACTCCATCCGCGACCACGCCACATTGCCGCTCCATTTTGAAACCGTTCCCGTCGAGCTCCACGTCAACCAAGAGGTCGTGAACGCCGCCTTTGACGAAATGACCCGAGACCTCAGCAAAGAGGACAAGGCGGAACTCACCAGGCGCGTCAAGATCGAGTCCGTCATGAAGGCCCCCGACCGCATCCACAAGGTATGCGAGCACATCGCCAGGCACTTCAAGTCAAAGGTTGAGCCCGACGGCTTCAAGGCGCAGGTAGTCTGCTACGACCGAGAGTGCTGCCTGCTGTATAAGGAGGAGCTCGACAAGCTCTTGGGCACTGACGCAGTCACCATCGTCATGGACACGAACAACGACAAGGAAGACCGCTACAAGGCATACCGTCGAGATCGCGATGCCGAGGAAAAGCTCCTTGACCGTTTCCGCGACCCGGACGATCCGCTCAAGATTCTCATCGTCACTGCAAAGCTGCTCACGGGGTTCGATGCGCCCATCCTGCAAACTCAGTACCTTGACAAGCCCTTGCGCGACCACACGCTGTTGCAGGCAATCTGTCGAACCAACCGCGTCTACAACGACAAGAAGACATTCGGTCTCATTGTCGACTATATCGGCCTCTTCGACAACGTCGCCAAGTCTCTGCACTTCGACGAGGCCGAGGTGCAGAAGGTTATAACCAACATCGACGAGGTAAAGGCCGAGCTACCCGGGCTTATGCATTGCTGTCTTGAGTACTTCTCAACGGTCAGAGACCGCCGCAGCGCGGATTGGGAGTCACTTCTCGAAGCTCAACAATGCCTGCCAACGACAAAGGTGAAAGACCAGTTTGGGGCCGACTTCTCGGTCTTGAACAGAGCGTGGGAAGCCCTTTCGCCCGACCCATGTCTCAATCCCTACAAGCCCGATTTCATCTGGCTCTCGCAGGTCTACGATTCCGTGAGACCGGTAGACAATCGCGGGAAGCTCATCTGGGCAGCGCTCGGGCCCAAGACAATCGAGCTCGTGCACGAGAACATCACCGTCGAGAGAGTCCGAGACGATGACGACATCCTTGAACTCGACGAGGACATGATCGAGCACTTCATCAACGACAAGAGCAATACCGAGAAGATCACGCGTAAGCTGGAGATAGATCTCGTCGCCCGAATCCGCAGGCACGATAAGAATGGCAAGTTCCAGAAGCTCGGCGAGCGCCTGGAGGACCTGAGGGAACGTCACGAGCAAGGTCTCATCAACAGCGTCGAGTTCCTCAAGATGCTCATCGACCTCGCCAGAGAGGCTCGAGCGGCCGAAAAGGAAGTCGTGCCCGAAGAAGAGGAGGACAAGGGCAAGGCGGCCCTCACAGAACTCTTCAATGGTGTAAAGAATGGGGACACGCCAATCATCGTCGAAAACATCGTCGGCGACATCGACGAAATCGTTAAGATCACCCGATTCGACGGTTGGCAGGCAACCACAGCAGGCGTCAAAGAAGTCAAGAAGCAGCTACGCGCCATTCTTTGGATGCGCTACAAGCTCAAAGACCAGGCTCTTTTTGATAAGGCGTATTCGTATATTGAACTCTACTATTAGGCAACAGAAGACAGGTCTCTAGGGACGCTCCGCATCAACCATTTCATCGGATGCGGAGCGTCCCAATTTGAACGAGCGACGTCTTGCGACGGGTGAACACTGCAACCCCAATGGCCCGCTAACCCTTTCATAATCTGGTGGTTAAGTCTTCACTAGAAGCCATCCACACTTTGTAGTTAATTGATTCCTTCTTCGCAGGCGAAAACGACAATGATGTCCGCCCCCTACCTTCCCTCCGCCTTCAGCTTTAGCAGCAGGTCGCCCAGCTCGGGGCACCTGCTGGAAAGGCGCGTCTGGGCTCGCTCGCCCATCCCCCACCGCTGGCGGATCTCCTGGGCGTGCGGGCTCACACGGTAGTCCCCGTCCATCATCTGCTTGAGCAGCTTGGCGGTTACGCGCGCATCGGCAAGGGCGCTGTGGGCGTGGCCCGTCGACTCGTCAAAATCGATGCCAAACCACGCTGCCGCGTCACTCAAAGAGACGCGCCCGTGGCTGCCCACGTCCATGATCGAGGTGTAAAACGCCTGCAGGTCGGCCCAGTCCGCAGGAAATGCGGAAAGATCGATGTGCTTTGCCTGGCACTCGGTCAAAAGCTGTCGACGGTCCGCCCCGCTCCAACAGACCACCTGGGCGGAGTAGCGACCGATCCAATCGCTGAGCCTTTTGATCACCATGTAGAGCGGATCGGCCATCGCGGTGTCCACGGCCGATATCCCCGTAAGCTCGCGAACGGGGAACGCAACGCCTTCGGCATATTCCGTCTGCACAAACTGCGAGAACTCGCCCATCACGTTGCCGCGGTTATCGAGCTTAACCGCGCCGACCTCGATAATCTCGTTGCGCAACCCGCGGCGCTGGCGCTGCCTTGACACCGGCGCAAACTCGAAGTCGAGCACAATCTGACGCGCAAAGTTCGTCGTATCGATAGCCGAGATACACGGCGTCTTTTTGTCTGGCACGGTGAGGGCCTTTCTCCGTCAACTGCCGCCTGTTTCACAGGCAGCTACATTGCCGTAAGGATAAGTGTCCGTGCGGACATGAAATCGCACAGTGCAGCTTTCCGACATCCTTGCGTAAGGCTGCGCTTTGAAATGGTCACGTCGTTGTTATTATCGAACATATATTCGTATTTATGGCTGCAGTTTGATAGACTGGTTATTGTTGACGGCAGTTCCATGTGCCGGGCAGCGCCCTCCATGCGACGGGAGGTGATGCCCATGACCGATCTGACTGATTTCGTGAAGCTCCTGACCGCTTTGGTCTCGCTCCTCACGGCGCTTATCGGACTTACCGAGGCACTCAAGCAGCGTACGAAGCATAAAAAGAGGGGTCGACGCCGCTAAGGCGATGACCCCTTAATCCAAGCAACGGCGCTGCCCAGCTCTTCACTACTTGGGCTGCCGTCGACCTTATTTTACCCACGGGCGCCGGGTTTACCAAATGGATTTTCGGTAAAGGAAGCACGGCACGCCCGCAAAACCGCTACGCCCCAAGTGCCGCCATGGGGATCACCGCCACGCCGTCGTCGCGTGTGTAGGCAATGCTCCCCTTTCCAACCACGACCGCCAAAAACGCCGGCGCGGCATTCTGGGCGGCAGGATTGGAGAGCACTTTCCTCTCCAGCGCCTTGAGATTTCTCGCTCCATCGTCTGCTTTCGCATCACTCAGCTTGACCTCGATAGCTCCCCAGCGCCCGTCGTGCTCAACGATCAGATCGACCTCAAGGCCCTTCTCATCTCGGAAATAATGGACACTGTTGTCGACACCGCCGTAGGTGGAAAGGAACACGCGCACGTCGCGCAGAACGAGGTCCTCAAAGAGCATCCCCAGCGTTTGCATATCGCCAAGCAGCCGCTCAGGGGTAGCCCCCAGCAACGCCGCCGCAAATGACGGGTCGCAGAAGTAGCGCTTGGGGCGCACGCGAACGCGAGCCTTCGAGCGCATGGGCGGCTCCCATCCGCACAGGTCCTCGATCAGCTTGAGCCTGTTGAAGAGATCCAGGTGCGCAGCGATGGTCCTCTCGTCGGGGCCCGCCTCACCGTACGAGGCGTCCTTTATGAGCGTCTTGTACGTGACAGCCTGGCTCTCGTTCATGGCAAGAGCTCGCAAAAGGCCGTGTGCAAGCTCGGGCGATCATGCGATATACGAAATTACGCCATTCTCAATGCGGATTTTACGCTACTTCCAATGTAGTTTTTACGCCGTTGCGGATGTAGTTTTTACGCTATGTTCATTGAAGGTTTTACGCTTGGCATCCTTAGCGCGACGCTCGCTCAACCCCTGACCACCGGATTGCCCGAATTCCGGGATGCTGCCTCCGCTCCAAACAAAAGGCCCAGCTCGCGATGAGCTGCCTCCCATTTCTTGAACATTAGAAATGGGAGACTTTCCACCCCATGCCTCTATCGGAAACGGCATCCCGTCCTGAGCATCGAATCCGGGACGTAGTTTCCGCATGCGGCTTCGTTAGGAAAGCATGTTCCACTCTGAGCGCTCATTCCGGGGTGCAATTTCCGCCAGAGACACCGCCGGGAAAGCACATCCCGGTTTGGAGCCGAAATCTGGGATGTAGTTTCCGCTTGAAGGGCGATCCGGAAAGCACATCCCATTCCGAGTGACAATTCCGGGTCACAGTTTCCGCAGATACAAGGCGACAGGCCGCTGCCCTTATCACATGCCTTCAAATATGCGATCCAGAAACACAAAACAGCAGATAGAATGCTCTTTTTCAAAAAAGCACACGTCCCTAAACTTACCAAGGTTTCATATCTAGCTACCGTTCACGGTCGCCGATTACCGCCCACCGATTCGAATGTAAAAATGTCGCCGAAAACAGGTCATCTGCCTGCATGGTTAGATTTTGGTCAGCTTTTGGTCAGCTGAGCGGCAAGTTCCAGCTGATACGTTTTTGCTACCCAAAAGGAGGCGGTAGCTCATGACCCATTGCAATGACCAACTCATCGACCAACTGCTCACTCAAGCCGAACAAGAGGGGCGTTGTCTGATTCCCCCAAGCGCGGCGATCCGAAAAGCGCTCCTTCGGCGCATCGGCAGCGCGATCGTCTCGCCCATGCCGGGACTGTTCGCACGCAAAATGCGCTGGGATGAACTCAACCGGGCACAGCGTCATTGTGAGACTATTCGCGCCCTTGCGATCATCCACCCCGATTGGACGTTCTGCTCGTTTTCGGCCGCCTGTCTGCTGGGGCTCGAGGTCTCGTGGCGACACCTGAACGTCGTGCATGTTTGCAGCTCGACAAAACTATCGGCTCGCCCGGGCGCGCATATTCAGCGGCATCAGATCGAGCCGGCCGGAGCAATCCGTCTATCCAGCACATCGGTAACGCCGCCCATCCAAACGGTCACAGATTGTCTGCTGCAAACTGGCTTTGCCGACGGCATGCCCATTGCCGATTCGGCGATCTCAAAACTCGGCCTTACGCGGGAACAGCTGATGGAGGCCGTTGAGCAACGAGCGACTGCCCGCAATGGTCGCGCGATTCGCACCGCCCTCACAACGCTTCGATATGCCGACGCCCGCGCCGAGAGCGGCGGGGAATCGGTCGCCCGAGCCGTCATGATCGAGACGGGCTTTGCGCCCGACTGGCTTCAATACGAGTTGACGGACCCCTTCAATTCGGCCAAGCCCATACGAACGGACTTTGCCTGGGAGCGCCAGGCGCGGGAACTCACGCTGGGCGAACTCGACGGGCTCATCAAATATACCGACCAGACCATGCTGGCCGGACGCACCACCGCCGAGGCGCTCGTTGCCGAACGACAGCGCGAGGCGCATCTATCGCTCTACGGTCACCCTCTGCTGCGCTTTACCATGAACGAGGTCCACTCGGCAGGAATGCTCGCCAAAAAGCTGCAGACGGCAGGCATCCGGCAGACCGCTCTGCCGGCATGGCTCAACGAGGTGGAGTTGTAGGAGCTGCTGAGCTTATGCCCGTCTGCCTGCCAAACCGGGACACGCTTTCCGGTTGGCAGTACCCGCGGAAACCATGTCCCAGACTGAGTGCTCAAAATGGGACATGGTTTCCCGACGAAGCTCCTTGCGGAAAGCGTGTCCCAGAATGAAGACTCGGAATGGGATGCAATTTCCGCCTGAAGGCGATTCGGAAAGCGCATCCCATTCTGAGCATCGATTCCGGGTCGCAGTTTCCGGTTGAGGGCCGTTCCGGAAAGTGTGTCCCATTCCAGGCGCGGATTCCGGGATGCGCTTTCCGTTTGAAGCTCCAACCGGAAAGCGCGTCCCATTCTGAGCGCCAATTCCGGGACGCAGTTTCCGCTCCAAACAAAAGGCCCCGGCTCGCGATGGAGCCGGGGCCAAAGGCGCAGCATATGCAGTTGATGCTGAGCATGGACGGCTCGTTAGTAATGGCCGTTCGCGCTCCACCCTACCCGCGGTGACGGGCGCGGCTGTACGGCGTATCCACCATGGGCAGATCCGGACGCAGCTTGCCGTCAAACGCGCGGTAGGCATTCTGCACGGCGGGCGCCGTGGGGATCGTTGCAATCTCGCCGATGCCCTTGCCACCATATGCCACGGGCAGCAGCTCGTCCTTCTCCACGTAGATGGCGTGGATATCCGGAATCTCGGGCGCACGGAACAGCCCGAGCGTGCCGTACCTTGCCTGGGGTACGCAGTCCTTGAGCGGCCAATCCTCGGTAAGCGCATAGCCCATACCCATGAGCACGCCGCCTTCGATCTGACCCTGGATGGAGATGGGATTGACCACCTTGCCGGAATCGTGCGCGGCATAGACCTCGCTCACGCGGCCGTCATCATCCAAAATGACCACATGCGTGGCAAAGCCGTAGCAGATGTGGCTCTTGGGGTTGGGAACGTCGGCGCCCAGCTTGTCGGTCGGCTCCAGGTACACGTAGCCAAACTCGCATCCCTCGAGCGCCTTGATGGCGGCCGTGGGATCCTGAGGATGCATGCCCTGGCCGGCGACGAGTTCCTGCGTGCGCAGCTGATAGGCGCGACCGTCGTCGTACTCGATCTTGACGCCGTCGCCATGCGCACTCACGGGAGTATCGGGTGCAGGCTTGCCGGCCTCGATGTCAAGCATGGCATCGCGCAGCAGGAAGGCGGCACCGCGCACAGCCTCGCCAGTCACGACCGTCTGACGCGAGCCAGACGTGGTGCCGGAGTCGGGAGCGTTCTCGGTAGAGCACTCGCCGTTAGCGATGCAGCTCAGCGGCAGACCGCACGCCTCGGCAACGTCCTGCAAAAAGACGGTGTTGCAGCCCTGGCCGATGTCGGACGTGGCGGCATAGACCACGGCCACGCCGTCCTCGACGCGAATCTTGCAGCGGCCGGCATCGGGCAGGCCCACACCCACGCCGGCGTTCTTCATGGCGCAGGCGATACCGGCGTGCCCGGGATGCGCATAATAGGCGTCCTTGACCTCGAGCAGCGTCTCCTTCAGCGCCGTGGAGCAATCGGCGATCTGGCCGTTGGGCAAAACCTCGCCCGGCTCGATGGCGTTACGGTAGCGGATCTCCCACGGGTCCAGGCCGACCTTCTCTGCCAGCAAGTCGATCAAGCTCTCGAGCGCAAACTCGGACTGACAGACGCCAAAGCCGCGGTACGCGCCGGCGGGCGGGTTGTTGGTGTAGTAGCCAAAACCGCGAATGTCGGTGTTCTGGTACTTGTAGGGGCCAACGGCATGCGTGCAGGCGCGCTCGAGCACCGGGCCGCACAGCGACGCGTAGGCGCCGGTGTCAAAGTTGATCTCGCAGTCCAGGCCGGTAAAGTTGCCCTCGGCGTCGCAGCCCAGCGTAAAGGTGCCGTCCATGGCATGACGCTTGGGATGGAACGCAAGCGACTCAGCGCGCGTGAGCTTGCACTTCACAGGACGCTGGAGCTTATAGGCAGCAAGCGCGGCCAGGTGTTGGATGGACACGTCCTCCTTGCCGCCAAAGCCACCACCCACGAGCATGGTCTCGACGACCACGCGCTCGGGCTCGTTGTCCCAGCCAAACATGTGGGCACACTCTTTGCGCGTGTCGTAGGCACCCTGGTCGGTCGACTGCACCTTGACGCCGTTCTTGTACGGGAAGGCAACGGCGCACTCGGGCTCCAAGAAGGCATGCTCGGTAAAGGGCGTGGTAAAGCGCTGCGTCACGGTGAACGCGCTCTCTGCCAGCGCCTTGGCGGCGTCGCCGCGCGTCACGTGACGGCTCTGGCACACGTTGTCCTTGAGCTCCACCGTGTTGCCAAAGGCAAAGAAACTGTCGTGCAGGCGCGGGGCGTCGGCAGCCCTGGCCTCGACAATGTTACGCACGGGCTCCAGCGGCTCGTAATCGATCTTTACGAGCTTCTTGGCCTTCTCGAGCGTCGCCTCGTCCTCGGCTACCACCAGCACAATGGCATCGCCCACGCAGCGGGTGATATCGCCCGCCGCGATCATGACGTCCCAATCCTGGATAAGGTGGCCGACCTGGTTGACCGGCACATCCTCGGCGCGCAGGATGCCCACCACACCGGGCAGGGCCTCGGCCTTGGAGGTGTCGATGGAAAGCACACGGGCGCGCGGATACTTGGAGCGCACGGCGCTGGCATAGGTCAGGTCCGGCTGATCGAGCTCGTCGATGTCATCGGGGTACTTGCCCTCGCCGAGCACCTTCTTGCGCACGTCGATACGGAAGGCGCGCTTGCCCACGCCGTAGTCGTCGCCGCGCTCCAGGTCCTCGTCGATCTGCTTTTCGCCGCGGAGCACCGCAGCGGCCAGCGAAATGCCCTCAATAATCTTCTTGTAGCCGGTGCAGCGGCAGACGTTGCCGCGGATGGCGTACTTGATCTGCTCCTCGGTGGGCTCGGGGTCCTCGGCGATCAGCGCCGCGCCTGCCATGACCATACCGGGGATGCAAAAACCGCACTGCACGGCGCCCACGGCGCCAAAGGCGTACACAAAGGCCTCGCGCACGTCCTCGGGCAGGCCCTCGACAGTCACGATGTTGCGGCCGGCGGCAAGGGCGGTGGTCAGCACGCAGGCCTTGACGGCCGCACCGTCCACATGAATGGTGCAGGTGCCGCAAGCACCCTCGGAGCAGCCGTCCTTGGCGGAATGGATGTGCAGGTCGTCGCGCAGGTAGCGCAGCAGCGGTTTGTTTTGGGTCGTCGTGTGCTCGACGCCGTTAACGGTAAAAGTGAATTCCTGTGCCATGGTGATTCCCTTCTACACGCCGGCGGCGATGCCGGTGCGGTCGTGGATGGCGCCATGCGGGCAAACGACGGCGCACATGCCGCACGACAGGCAGTCCGCACCGTCGATGTGGGCACAGTTGTCCTCGATGCGGATAGCGCCGGCAGGGCATTTTTTGGCGCACATGCCGCAACCGATGCAGCTCGTGTCGCAAATCTTGCGGGCGATGGCGCCCTTATCGGTGTTGTTGCAGCGCACCAGGATGTTCTGGTAGCCGGGAACAAAGGCAATCACGCGCTGCGGGCACGCCATGCCGCACAGGCCACAGCCCGTGCACTTGGAGCGGTCCACGCGGGCGATGCCATCAATCAGTGCAATGGCGCCGTGGGGACAGGCCGTGACACAGGTGCCACAGCCAATGCAGCCTTCGCTGCAGCGGGCGTCGCCGCCTGCGGAGGCGCAACCGCTTCCGCAGGCAACGTAGGCCACGTTATGTTGAATGGATTTGGCCATAAGAGACTCGCCTATTTCTTAAGGAGATACGGATAGCTGTCGCGCACGGCCTTGATGGTCAGGCGGACGGCCTCGGGCAGACCGGTGTTGACGGCATCGACCGAGACGGTGCGGACCGTGCCGGCGACGCGGACCTTAAAGTGGTCCTCGTCCACGGCCAGGAAGCCCTCGTTCTCGGAGTTCTCCATGTCCTGATCGCTCCAGAACAGGGTGAGCTTGTCCTTGTAGGGACGACCCTCCTGGTAGGGGCAGAACACGGCGCAGTTGCCGCACTCGTTGCACATGCCGTCGATGTGGACGACCTGATGCTTGGCGAGACCCGGCACCTTAATTGCCACGTTGGCGCGGTTGGGGCACACATCGCAGCAGACCTCGCACACCGAGCCGCAGCCCAGGCAGCGGGTCTTGGTGCAGTTGCGCTTGTCGCGGCACAGCGATCCCTTGCGCTCGTAGCAGGTGTCCTCGCGGCCGGCCTGCTCGTTGCAGTCGGCGTACTTGTTAAAGTCCACGCCGGCAATGGCACGGGCGACCTCGGCGGCGTCGGCGATAGCCTCGACCACGGTAGCGGGACCGCGGCGGCAGTCACCGGCAGCCCAGACGCCCTCGACGCCGGTGGAGGTGGCGGCAAGGCGGCCGCGACGGTCGTGCTCGACGCCCGTGGCGTCGTACAGGCTGGCATCGATGCCCTCGCCCACGGCGCAGATCACCGTGGTGGCGGAAAGCTCGACGGTCTCGCCCGTGGCGACGGGGCTGCGACGGCCGCTTGCATCCGGCTCGCCAAGTTCCATGACGTCGCAGGTCAGCACGGCGCCGTTGAGCGCCTTGGGCGCCAGCAGCTCGCAGAACTCAACGCCGTCGGCAAGAGCAAGATCGAGCTCTTCCTCGTCGGCGGGCATCTGCTTCTTGGTGCGGCGATACACCAGGCGCACGTTCTTCACGCCAGCAAGGCGCTTGGCCACGCGGGCCGCGTCCATGGCGGTGTTGCCGGCGCCGATGACCACGACGTCCTCGCCCAGCTCGAGCTTCTCGCCCTTCTTGGCGGCCTCGAGGAACTCCAGCACGTCGAGCTCGACACCCTCGCCCAGGCCCGCAGAGCCGGGCATCCAGGCACCAGTGGCCACGACTACGTCGGTAAAGCCCTGGGCCTTGAGCTCGTCA
Source organism: Collinsella sp. AM15-2 (assembly GCF_003471985.1). Taxonomy (NCBI): domain Bacteria; kingdom Bacillati; phylum Actinomycetota; class Coriobacteriia; order Coriobacteriales; family Coriobacteriaceae; genus Collinsella; species Collinsella sp. AM15-2. The sequence continues at coordinate 107,083 of NZ_QRKO01000002.1, forward strand.
ATGGACTCCACGCGGGCGTTGAGCTGAACCTTGGCACCAAAGGCCAGGCAAAGCTCGGCGTCGTGGGAGATATCGTCGCTGGCAATACGGAACTCGGGGATCACGTGACGGACCACGCCGCCGAGCGAGTCGCGGGCCTCGAAGATGGTGACGGGCACGCCGGCGCGCGTCAGGAAGAACGCCGTCGCCAGGCCGGCCGGGCCGCCGCCGATAACGGCAACGTTGCGCTCGCCGTCGTTGGCGATGGCCTGGGCGCGCAGCTTGGGCAGCACGGCGGTCATGGCCTCGCGGGCGGCCTTGAGCTTGCTGGCGCGAATCTGGGCGCCCTCGGGCTCGTAGAATGCACGCTCGCAGGCACGGCCGCAGGGATGCGGGCAGATGGTGCCGGTAATGAACGGCAGGGCGTTGCGCTCGATGATGATGTTGAACGCGTCCTCGTAGCGACCCTCGTCAACAGCCGCCAGGTAGGCGGGAATATCCTGCTGGATGGGGCAGCTCGTGCGGCACGGCGTGGTAAAGCAGTCGGAAAGCGGGCTTTTGCCGGCGACCTTGCGGTCGGGCAGCGGGCGCAGCGGCTTCTTGTAGAGCGGGTTGGTGAGCGAGTCGGTCTGGATCGCAGTCACGGCCTCGAGCGAGACGCCCGCGAACGGCTTGCCGTCCAGGTCGGCAAACTCGCCGGCCATCTGGCTAAAGCGCTCGTAGCCACCGGGCTTGAGCACGTCAGTCGCCAGGGTAACGGGCCAAATGCCGGCGTCATACAGGGCACGGATGTTGTAGACCGTGGCACCGCCGGAGTAGCTGATGCGCAGCTTGCCATCGAACTGCTCGGTAATGCGGCGGGCGGCCTCGATGGTCAGCGAGAACAGCGAACGACCGGACATGTACATCTCGGTGGAGGGCAGCTCGTTCCTCGTCACGTCGACGGGGAACGTGTTGGTCAGCTTGACGCCAAACTCCAGGCCGCGCTCGGCGCACAGGGCAATCAGGCGCTCGAACATGGGCACGGCGTCGGCCCACTGCAGGTCCTCGCGGAAGTGCGTGTCATCGAAGACGATGTAGTCAAAGCCCAGCTCGTTCAGGCGCTGGCGGGCAAACTCATAGCCCAGCAGCGTGGGGTTGCACTTGATGTAGGTGTTGAGGCCCTTCTCGGTGATCAGATAGGTCGCGATGCGCTCGATCTCCGCTGGCGGGCAACCGTGCAGGGTAGACTCGGTGATAGAGTTGGAGACGCGCGCCGGGATGGACTCGACAAACGCGGCGTCGACATGCTCAAACTTGTCCAGGTTGGCGAGCGCCCATGCGCGGCACTCATTCCAGACGTCAGAGCCGCTGGCGTCCTTCATACCCTCGATGTAGGCGTCGACCTTGGGGCTCTTAATACCCTCGAGGTCATAACCCACGGACATGTTGAAGACAAAGCCGTCCGGGCTACCCAGGCCGTACTCGCGAGCGATCAGGTGGCAGGCGAACCATGCCTTCACGTACTCGGCAAAAGCCTGCGGAACCTCGAGTTCGGTCGACCACTCGCAGTTGTAGCACTCATCCTGCGCCACAATGCAGGGTTTGTTCACACACTTGGAGAGCTCCTCGCCGTCCATAACCTGGACGGTCTTGAGCTCAAAGAAGCGGGAACCAGCAACATAGGATGCCACGATGTTCTGGGCAAGCTGCGTATTGGGGCCGGCGGCCGGGCCAAACGGGGTCTCGATGCGCTCATCAAAAATGGGAAGCGCACCCTCCTGGTTGGTCGTGACCATCTTGCGCACGCCAAAGATGGCGTCCTGGGTCTTGTGCTCCTCGATGATCCAGTTCATCAGCTGCGAAAACGGGATCGGCCTCATGATGTCGCTCATAGTGAGCTCCTCTCTGTAACGCCCGGCGAGACCGCGCGGCGGGCGCAAATACGGTGTAGCGCTAGCACAGCGCCGGCGACCCCGCGGAGGCCGCCTATGCGCGCGTCGGATGCAGCGAAACATCCGACGCGCGCGAATCTCCAATTGGAATTAGTACACGCGATCGTTGAGCGTGCTCCAGAGCTTCTTGGACTCGGCCATGGTCCACGCGTTGATCTTGTCCTCATCAATCCCAACGAACTCGCGATCCTTGTACAGGACGCGGCCGTTGATGATGGTAGTGCGGCAGTTTTTGCCCATCATGCCAAAGAGCATATGGCCGTCGATATTCTCCTCGCTCAGCGGCGTAAAGGGCTTGTAGTCCATGACGATGACGTCGGCGGCGGCGCCGGGCTCAAGCACGCCGAGCTTGCGATCGAAGTACTTGCTCGCCATCTTGGCGTTGTTCTCGAACAGCATCGTCATGGCCTCGCACCAGCCCACGTTGGGCATAGCGGCGTTGTGGCGCTGAATGATCAGGAAAACCTTAAGGCTCTCGAGCATATCGTGGGTGTAGGCGTCGGTGCCCATGCACACGGGGATGCCGCGGCGGAAGAATTCGAGCACGGGGGCGCAGCCCACGGCGTTGCCCATATTGGATTCGGGGTTGTTGACGAGCCAGGTGCCAGACTCCTTGACGATATCCATCTCGGCGGGCGTCACGTGGATGCAGTGGCCGAGCATGGTGTCGGGACCCAGCAGGTTGTGCTGCAGCAGGCGCTCGACGGGACTGATGCCACCGCGGTTGAGGCGGGAGTCCCACACGTCATTCATGCCCTCGCACACATGGATGTGGAAGCCGGTCAGGCCGTTGTTGGCCTCGGCCATCTTGTCCATGGTCTCGTCCGACAGCGTAAAGGTGGCGTGACCGCCAAACATGGCGGCGATCATGTGGTTGTCGTTATCGCGACGCTCCTTGGCGGCCCACTGGGCAAATTCGGCGTTCTCGGCAATGGCCTGGTCGCATTTTTCCTGGCCGCGGCGATCGGAGACCTCGTAGCACAGGCACGAACGCATGCCCAGCTCCTGAGCTGCATCCTTAATGGTAAAGAGGCTTCCCGGGATTTCGCAGAAGCTCGCATGATGATCGAAGATCGTGGTGACGCCATCGCGGATGGAGTCAAGAATCGTGGCATAGGCGCTGGCCTTGGTGCCGTCGAGCGTCAGGTTGTCATCGATCTTCCACCACTGCTGCTCAAGATTCTCCAGGAAGTTGGTGGGGTTGCAGCCCTTAATGGCAAGGCCGCGGGCCAGACCCGAGTAGATGTGGGTGTGGCAATTGATGAGTCCGGGCATGATGAGGTTGCCCTGGGCGTCGACGTACTCGGCATCCGGGTACTTGGCCTTGAGCTCGCACTCGGGACCTACTTCGACGATCGTATCTCCGTCAATGGCGACCGCGCCGTTGGGAATGAACGGGGTCTGAGCGTTGCGGGTAAAAACGGAACCGTTAGCGACCAGAAGCATGAATGCTCCCTTCAACATCAGGGGCGGGGTTTGACACCTCTGACATGGCGGAGTGCGAAGCGCCGGCCTACACCGGAAACGGGCCCTCTCCCGTCAACGCTTCACCAAAGGGACAAACCCTTTGAAGTGCGGCTTGGCGCCGCATGGCGTCGGCGGACGAGGCGATGCGCCCGCCGACGAATAGCACCGAATTGGTTACTTCTTGCTCTCGGGCAAGACCAGATCCACGGCAGCGTCCTTGGCAGCATCGATGTGTTGAGCCACGACCGGCGTCTGCGGAAGGATCAGGTTAAGGACAATGGCCATGATGGCGGTGGGGGTTACGGCATTGGAACCGATGACGGTGGACACCCAGGCGGGCATACCCTCGCCGGCAAGGCAACCGCTGGCCATCCAGATACCCAGGCCAAAGACGACGGAGGTGCCGACGATGGTGGTAGTGCGCTGCGTGAGGCCCTCGCGGGTGAACATGCGCACGCCGTTCATGGTGATGGTGCCAAAGACGCCGACGGTCGCGCCGCCGATGACGGGCTGCGGGATAGCGGAAAGGACGGCAGAGAGCTGCGGGAACAGACCGGCGATGGCAAAGACGGCCGCGATGATCACAAAGACCCACTTGTTGACGACCTTGTTGGAGCAGATGATGCCCACGTTCTGGCCAAGGGCGCTGGTGGGAAGACCGCCCAGCAGGCCGCCGACCATAGAGGTGAGGCCCTGGGACACGATAGCGCCGGAGAGCTCGCGCTCGGTAGGCATACGGTCGATGGAGCCCAGGCAAGCGGCGGAGACGTCACCGATAACCTGGATGGCGACCATGGGGAACACGACGGCGAGGGTAATGCAGACTTCGGGATCAAACTCGAGCGCGTAGGGCATGAGCTTGGGAAGGGCGAAGACCTGAGCGGTGGCGACGCTGGAGAAGTCGATCATGCCAAAGGGGATCGAAACGATCATGCCAACGATCATGCCAAAGAACACGGAGCCCAGCTTGAGCGTGCCCTTGCCAAAGTTGGCGAGCGCAAAGACCACGGCGAAGGTGATAAGAGCGACGCACCAGGCCTGCGGGGTGCCCCACAGCGGCGTGCCCATGCCGCCGGCCATGTACTTGACGGCCGTGGGATAGAGAGAGACGCCAATGGAGAAGATGACCGTACCGGTCACGACGGGCGGGAACAGCCACTTAATCTTGCTGTAGGCCAGACCAAAGAGGACCGCAACGGCGCCGCCGACGATCTCGCCGCCCAGCAGCGCACCAAAGCTAAAGCCCGAGGCGCCCATGGCCTGCAGGGCCGGCAGGAACGCGAACGAAACGCCCATGACGATGGGCAGGCCGCCGCCGATGCGACGAAAGGGAGCGAAGGCCTGAAGGGCCGTGTCGATCGCCGAAAGAATGAGCGCGACCTGAATGATGTCGGTGCTCTGCTGGCTATTAAAACCGTAGACGCCGGCCATGATGACAGCCGGGGTGATGATACCGGCAAACGAAGCCAGTACGTGCTGAAGGGCACACGGGATCATTTCTTTAACGGGAGGCATGCCTTCACGAGTGAACAGGGCTTCAGTGCCGTTCTTAACCGTCTCCTGGGTCATTTGACCACCAATCCTCGAAATAGTTGTTTTCGCATCTAACGCTCTATTGTGACGCAGTGCGGGGTTGAGGTTGTGCCTTCGTTGCATATCGTATTAAAGATGATTCTCATTCTCAATAATAATTTTTTGTTATTAGACTATTCTTCAGCTGAAATAATGCATTTCCGCAGGTCAGGAAAGTGTCTGGTCAAAATAACATCTAACTTTTCTTTTGGTCAACCGTTTACCGCCAAATTCCTACCGTTCGTCTGTATTACGCAATGTACCTGCGGATATACGAGATGAAGAGTAGCGTGTTACCATGAGAAAAAATTGTTATGAACCTTCCGATTTCACCCAAAGGAGTTGCCCGTGAACGAGACCGTACGTCGCTTTTTGCCGATGGTCGATTTCCTGGAGCAGATACTCGGTAAGAACAGCGAGATCGTCCTGCACGATTTCTCGGATCCCGACCACGCCATCGTCGATATTCGCAACGGCATCGTGAGCGGCCGCAAGGTCGGCGGTCCCGCCACCGATCTGGCGCTCAAGATCATGCACGACGCCAAGTATCGCGACCTGCCGTTTATTACGGGCTACGAGGGGCGCGGCGCCGGTGGCAAGACGCTGGAGTCAGCGACGTACTTTATCCGCGAGGATGACGAGATCGTCGGTATGCTCTGCGTCAACACCGACCTCTCGACCGTACGCTCCATCAACGCCATGGCGCAGCAGCTCATGGCGTGCTTCGACGCAGCGCCGACGCGCACGGAGCCCGCCCCTATCGAGGTCGAAAGCCTTTCGGAGTCCACCCAGGAGCTCATCGACCGCAGCATTGCCGAGTTGCTGAGCGCGCGCGGGCTGGATGTAGCGTCGCTTGGTCAGAGCGACCGCGTGGACGTCATTCGCCACCTCAACGGCAACGGGGTGTTCATGCTCAAGGGCGCCGTGGCCTGCGCTGCCACCGCGTTGGGCATCTCGGAGCCCAGCGTGTACCGCTACCTGCAAAAAGTCCGCAAGGAGGGCTAACGAGCAAAATGGAGCGCGGCTCCACAAGCGATTCGTCACTTGACAAAAGACCCTGCAGCTCGAACGCGCTGCAGGGTCTTTTTGCATGTCATGTTTAGTTGTGGTCAACGCCTTAGAGAGCGGCGACGACCTCGATTTCGACCAGACCGCCAGCCGGAAGGGCGGCAACCTGGAAAGCGCTGCGCGCGGGGAACGGGGCCTCGAACTTGGAGGCGTAGATCTCGTTTACGGCAGCGAAGTCGGCAATGTCAGCCAGGTAGACTGTGGTCTTGACGACATCGGCAAAGGTGGCGCCGGCAGCGGTCAGCAGGGCCTCGACGTTAGCAAGGGACTGCTTGGCCTGGGCCTCGACGCCCTCGGGCATCTTGCCAGTTGCGGGATCGATGCCCAGCTGGCCGGACAGGAACACCATGTTGCCGGTCTGGATACCAGGGGAATACGGGCCGATGGCTGCGGGTGCGTTATCGGAAGACACGACGGTCTTGCTCATGTTTTTCTCCTTACAAGTAAAAGGGAACGGGAGCGCGGCGTTCACACCGGGAGGCACAGTTCGGTCTGAACACCGCGCTTGATTGGGATAGTACTCAAGGTTTCCGCGCGATGCAAGATTATTATCACGTTGCGAGAATATTTTATCGCCCAACGGTTTCCCCGGACCGCTGAACGGTTCTCATGTGAAGCAGCCAGTCCAAGCTGCTGAAGACTTTATCCCGCTTAGAGCACGGGCATCGCCTGCCGCGACGGCACCACTATACTTTTGATTATCTGAGCATTTTGAAAGGCAGGATATGACCGCAACCGCCAGTCGAACCACCAACCGCAGACCCGAGCTTTTGGCGCCCGCCGGAGGGCCCGAGCCCTTTGCCGCCGCACTCGCCGCCGGGACAGACGCCATCTACTGCGGCATGGGCAGCTTCAACGCACGCCGCAAGGCAACGAACTTTACCGACGAGGCCTTTGAGCAAGCCTGCCGCGCTGCACACCTGGCCGGCTCGCGCGTCTACGTCACGGTCAACATCGTCATCAAGGAATCCGAAATGAGCGATGCACTGCAACTCATCCATCGCTGCTCCACGCTGGGCGCCGACGCCTTTATCATCCAAGACTGGGGCCTGTTCTTTGAGGTCAAGCGCGCGATGCCCGGCATCGAGACACACATCTCGACCCAGGCGAACATCCATGACGACCGCGGAACCATCTGGTGCCGCGAGCAGGGTGCCGACCGCGTGACCCTCTCGCGCGAGCTCTCCATTGACGAGATCGCCACCATCCACGATGCCGCGCCCGATGTGGACCTTGAGGTCTTTAGCCATGGCGCCATCTGCTTTTGCTACTCGGGCCTGTGCCTGCTTTCGAGCTTTGCCATGGCGGGCCGCTCGGCCAACCGCGGCATGTGCGCTCAACCCTGTCGCCTGCCTTACGAGCTGATCGACGAGAACGGTCGCTCGCTCTCCCCTGCCGGTCGCGAGCGCGCGCTGTGCCCGCGTGACACCAACACCTCACAACTTGTTCGCCGCCTGTATGACGCCGGCGCCGCGTCGCTCAAGCTCGAGGGCCGCATGAAGGCGCCCGATTACGTGTACTCCATCGTCGATGTGTATCGTCATCAGATTGACGATATGCTGGCCGATGTTTCGACCTCTAAGGACGAGGAAGCCGCCCGTCAGCGCCAGCTCAAGCGCTGCTTTAACCGCGACTTTACGCACGCCTATCAGGACGGCACCTCGGGCGACGAGATGATGAGCTATGAGCGTTCCAACAACCGCGGACAGATCGTGGGCACGGTGCTGGGCAGCCGCCCGGCCAGCCGCGATGTGCGCGGCCTCAAGCCCGACGACCGCCGTCGCCGCGCCGCCATCGCCCGCATTGAGCTGTTTGAGCCCGTGGGCAAGGGCGACCTGCTGGAGCTTCGCCACGATAACGAGTTTGACCAGTTCCTGACCACCATTGCCGCCGATGATGCCGCTGCCGGCGATGTTATCGAGTGTCGCGTGCCCCGTAGCATGCCCGAGGGCTGCCGCGTCCGCGTGATTCGCAGCCAGCGTGCCATCGACGCTGCCAGCGCCGCGCTCAAGCGCGATGTGCTGCGCCGCCGAGCTGTTGATGTATCCGTCGTGGCGCGCCTGGGCAAGCCGTTTACTGTCACGCTCACCTGCTGTGACGACCCCGCGCTCACCGCCACCGCCACGGGCTTCACCGTCGAGGCCGCCAAGACCCGCGCCGTCGAGGCATCCGATCTGGTTGAGCACGTCGGGCGCATGGGCTCCTCTCCCTTTGAGGCCGCGAGCTTTGACGTGGCCCTCGACGAGAGTTGCGGCATGGGCTTTTCCGCCGTGCACAAGGTGCGCGCCGCCGCTTGTAAGGCGCTGGAAGAGGCCATTCTGGCACCGTACGAGGAGCGCGCCCGCACGCTCGAGCTACCGGCGATTGTCACCAATGATTCCCGCCCCGCGCCCGAGCACTACCGCGATGAGCCGCAGATCTGCGCTACCGTCACCTCGCTCGAGGCCGCCGAGGCCGCTCGCGCGGAGGGTGCAACGCGCATCTACATGACCACCGACGCGCTCGAGGCTGTCGGACTCTCCCCTGCCGATGCATTTGAGCAGGGTATTGTGCCCGCACTCGACGAGGTCTGCCGCGCCGTTGACCACGTCCGCGTTGACCCATGGGTTGTTGCCGGCGCCACGGTCGCTATTGGCAACATCTCTGAGCTTGCCCTGGCCGCCCAGGTTGGCGCCACGGCCGAGATTCGCTCTTGCCTGCCGGTGCACAACACGCCCTGCATGGAGGCGCTTGCCGAGCGCGGAGCCGGTGCGTTTTGGCTCTCGCCCGAGATCACGCTCGACGAGATTGTCTCGCTCGGCGCCGCCGCGCCCGCGGCTCTAGGCATCACCGTCTTTGGCCGCCCGCGCGTCATGACAAGCGAGCATTGCATTCTGCAGGTTGCCAACGGTTGCATCCACGATTGTGCCAGCTGCCGCCTGCGTGCCCGTAAGCTCTCGCTCAAGAATATCGACGGAAAGGTCATGCCGGTGCGTACCGACATCCACGGCCGCTCACGCTTGTACGACGCCTACCCCATCGACCTCACGCCGCAGGTACCACAGCTGCTCGACGCCGGCGTCCGTCGTCTTATGGTGGACGGCACACTGCTCGAGACGGATGAGGTGGGCCGCGCCACCGCTCGCGTCCGCCGCGCCGTCGAGGCAGCGCAAGCCGGCCGCAAGCCCGCCGCCCGCCTGCGCGGTGCCACCTCGGGCTGCATGTTTGTGGGAATCAGCTAACCGAAAGGCTTACACGTGAACGAAGAACCTCAAGTCCTCTACTGCGACGCCTGGCTCATGGCCATCGACAAGCCCGCCGGCATGATCGTCCACGGCGACGGCACCGGCGAGCGCACGCTCACCGACTACGCCAGCGACCTGCTGCTGGCGATGGGCGGCGGCTTTGCCGCGACCGACATGCAGCCGCTCAACCGCTTGGACCGCGACACCACCGGCGTGGTGCTGTTCTCACTCGACAAGCAGACGCAGCCCGCCTTTGACCAGATGATTATCGACCACGCGTTCGAAAAGCACTACCTAGCGCTCGCCGAGGGCAAAATCGACTGGAACGAGAAGCTCATCGACAAGCCTATCGCCCGCGACCGCCACGATAGCCGCAAGATGCGCGTTGGCGCCAGCGGCAAGCCGTCTCAGACGCGCGTCAAGGTACTCAAGCGCCTTAAGAGCCGCCGTGGCCTGCCTACGCGCTCGTATATTGATGTCGAGCTGCTCACCGGCCGCAAGCACCAGATCCGCGTGCACCTGGCAAGCGAGCATCATCCCTTGATTGGCGACGACCTGTACGGAACGCCGCGTCCCTGCGGCCTGATGCTCCACGCCCACAGCGTATCCTTCACGCATCCCGTAACTGGCGAGCACATCCACATCGAAGCCCCCTGCCCCTGGGAGCCCTAAATCCTGCCAAAAAGGGACAGGTTTATTTTGACAGGTTTTATCTGGTCAAACGTCATGCCGCCACGATGACTCAGCCGCGGTCCCAAAACGTCTCGATCTGTAACAGTTAGAGCCCATTTTCCGGTCTATCTGTTACAGATCGAGACATTCGAATCCCCCTCAAGGGAAAATCTCAATCTGTAACAATAACTCGGCAAAATCGATCCCAAATGTTACAGATTGAGACAAAGGAACGGCGCAATTCGGAAGTATTTCAATCAGTAACACCTAGCCCACTTTAAGCGGTCCAGTTGTTACAGATTTAGACTAAACCGGTAGACAACGAAAGCGGCAACGCCCGTAATGGACGTTGCCGCTTTTCTATTGAGAAAACTACTCAGTTTTCATTACTAACCACCACAATGGGGACGGGCACCTTCGCGGTGGTTTTGGCCTTAGCCCGTCCCTGCCGTTAGACCGTGACGACGTTGTCCATTGCCCGGTACTTGGCGGGGACCTCGCCTGCGGTAATAATCGTTGCATCGCGGAAGTCCGCGAACTTGACGGGCGCCACCATGCCAAATTTACTGGCGTCCGAGATTACGAAGCGCTTGGCCGTATGGCGCATCGAGATACGCTTTACTTGCGCCTCCTCGATATCGGGCGCCGTGAAGCCCTGCTCGGCGGCAATGCCGTTAGAGCCCCAAAAGCCGCAGTTGAAGTTGTAACGGTCTAAGGTTGCCAAGGCATCGGGGCCAACGAGCGCCTCGGTCTCGGGTTTGAGCTCGCCGCCCAGCACCACGGTACGCATGCCGCGCAAAGCGAGATGCTGAGCATGGAGCACGGAATCAGTCACATAGGTGACACCTTCAAGGTGTGGAAGATGCTCGATGAGCCTGAGCGTCGTCGAGCCCGAGTCGATGTACACAAAGCTCTCGGGCTCCACCAGCGCCGCCGCACGGGCGCAGATACGTTCCTTGTCGTCGTTATGGAGATCGCTGCGCTCATTAAGCGTTAGGTCGCGCGTCACGTGCGCGCGCTCAAGGCTCGTCGCCCCACCGTGCACCTTGGCGATACGGTGTGCGCGATTGAGCGTCTGCAGGTCGCGCCGAATGGTAGACGCCGTCACGCCCAGGGCCTCAGCAAGCTCCGGTACGGTAACCGAGCCCGTCTGCTGCACCATCGACACGATTGCGTTGAGCCTATCTTCCGCAAGCATCGCTTACTCCTCCTCGGGGTACACGACTCCCCAATCGGCGCGAAACTTGGTCATAAGCTCCATAACATCAGAAGCATAATCCAGAAGCTCGCGCTTGGAGTCGTCGCCGGCAACGGCCTTCTCAAGATCGGCCATCTCATAACACAGGGCGTAAGCCTCGGTGCCTGCGTGGACCTCCTCGCGGTGGCCGTCCGCAGTCCACACGATGGTCGCGTGATCGGCACGCGGATATTCGTTGACCTCGATGTAGCACTTGTCAAAGCTGATGACCGAGCGCTTGGGCTGCTTGGAGTGAAGCGTAAGGCTCACGACGCCCAGCTGCTGCTCGGCATTGCGGCAGACGATGCCGCCCGCAACATCGACTCCAGTCTCGCAGGTGTTGCCTAGAGACACGACCTCGGCGGGCTGGCTCGCCATAAACAGGCGCATGACGGACAGGGCATACACACCAATATCGAGCATGGCACCGCCGGCAAGGTTGCGATTGTAGAAACGGTTGGTCAGGTCGCCGTACTCCTTGTAGCTACCAAAGTTGAGCTGAGCGAGGTTCATGCGGCCGAACTCGCCGGCATCCATGCGGCGACGCAGCTCTTGATACAAGGGCATGTGGAGCACCGTGGTAGCGTCCATAAGGACCACGTTGTGCTCGGCGGCAATGGCACGGGCCTCATCGAGTTCAGCGGAATTGAGGGTAATGGCCTTCTCGCAGAGCACGTGCTTGCCGGCTGCCAGGGCAGCGCGCAGATAGGTGATATGAGTGTTGTGCGGGGTAGTGATGTAGACGGCGTCGATGCCAGGATCGGCGTAGAGGTCCTCAACCGTGTCGTAGACCTTCTCGATGCCATACTGCTCGGCAAAAGCCTGAGCCTTGGACGGCGTACGGTTGGCGACGCCCGCAAGCTTGCGACCGGCAAGAGCAAGGGACTGAGCCATCTGGTTGGCGATAACGCCGCAACCGATGACGGCCCAATGGAGCTCGGGAGCCGTAAAAATATCGTCGGGGAACGGCTTGTCCTGGACCGAAGCGAACGCTGCTTTGGCGGCTGCCGCGGCGTCGAGCGGAGCCTGCTTGGAATCTGCCATTATGTGCCTCCTGTGTCATAGAACGCCTTGCTTTCTGACAGCTCTATATTCGCACAAACACGCGCTTCTGTGCGCGTTTTTGCGTATCTCACCGCTAAACGGTCATTTTTATCCCGTAAACGGCGCATCTATACGCATATTCACGCAATACCACGCACGTAAATGCGCACAAATGCGAACCGGTCATTGCTCAGAGACAGGGGCTTATGCTTAGAACTCAAAAGACAGGATGATCCGCTTCGCCTCGTCGCTCATGGCGCGCTGCAGCTCTAAGGACCGTCCCAAACTGCCGACAGAAAAGGAACGTTCCAAACTGCAGACAGAAAAAGAACGTCCCCAGGCGCCGGCATTTCAAGAGCACTCATTTAAGTCTGTCCCCAATGAGTGGGAGTAATCAGAGACCCTTTGCGAGGGAGGCCGGACGTGGCCTCCCTCGTTTTTATTCATGGACTTTAGTCCGTGCCGCGCGGCACGCGCGGCATAGAAAGCCACCCGCTCAGCGGGTGGAGGCCAATTTCCGCTACGCGACAAAAACCTTCCCCCTAGCATGAGGATTGTTCAGGTCATCATACTAGGGGGAAGGTGATTGCTGTGGCCCAGAAAGCCAACAGCTTCGCGCACACGAAATGGCTGTGCAAGTACCGCATCGCACCGAGGCCAAGCTCATCGCCGCCATCGTCGAGAAGCACCCCGAGGTGCGCTTTGCCGCGAGCCGCACCTCGGCCCACGCCGACCTCTACGACCGCATGGAGCAGGCCCTGTGCGAGCGCGTGGCCAACGCGGTGGATGTCGTCCGCTCCGACATCAGCCCCGCGCTTCTTGTCCACACCGGTCCAAACCTCGTGGGTGTGGCGGTCCAGGGACTCTAGTGGAGGCGGGGCGTCCTGCCCCAAAAACAAATGCAAAAGACGAGCACTTCTTGCCGCTCAATTGGCAAGAAGCGCTCGTCTTTTCTTAACGCGTTGTATGGCGGAGAGAGCGCAAGTTACGCGAGCGCCCTTCTTGCCAGCTCGGCCGCGCCGAGGATTCCTTGGTCGCCGCCGCAGCCCGGGGCGCAGATGTAGCTCTCCATGTCCTTAAGCTCGGCGGTCTGGATGTAGCCACCCAGATATTCGAGGGTCTTCTTGCGGACGATGCCGTAGAGCTGCTCCTGGTGCATCACGCCGCCGCCGAGGACGATGCGGCGAGGCGAGTACATGAGCACGAGGTTCGCGCACATCTGCCCCAGATAATCCCCCTCGAGCGCCCACACCTCATCGTTGTCCGCGAGCTCGGCCGCGGGCTTTCCCCAGCGCGCGGCGATGGCGGGGCCGGAGGCGAGCCCCTCGAGACAGCTCGCGTGGCTCGGGCAGACGCAGCGTCCCTCCTCGGTGGGACGGGTCCTTACCAGCATGTGACCGGCCTCGGGGTGCAGCATGCCGTGAAGGAGTCTGCCCGCGCACATGACGCCCGCGCCCACGCCGGTGCCGATGGTCACGTAGACGGCGTCCTCGAGCCCCTTGCAGCAGCCGAAGACCACTTCGCCGAGGCAGGCAACGTTCACGTCCGTGTCGTAGGCCACCGGAATCCCGAGGGCGTCGGCGAACGCGGCGCGAAGACCATGGCCTCGCCACGCGAGCTTGGGCGTCTGGAGGATGGAGCCGTAGCGCTCGTCGTTGGGGTCGACGCAGGTCGGGCCGAAGGCGCCGATGCCCAACGCGTCCACATCGCGGGCGGTGAACCACTCGATCATCTGCGGGACGGTCTTGGCGGGCGTAAGCGTCGGGGTCTCCATACGGTCGAGGACCTCGCCGTCGCCGGACACCACGGCACAGACCATCTTGGTCCCGCCGGCTTCGAGGGCGCCGAGCCTCATTTGCTTTTCGCTCATGTGATCCTCCTTACAAAGGGACGCCCGCAGTCATGGTCAACCGCGGGCGCCCATAACGTTGGCTTGTTTCGAGGCGACCCTACCTGGGCACGCGGTCCTGCCTTGCGGCAAACGGGGCGAGCACGGCGTGCGGCTCGCTTTGGTACCAGTAGGCGACGGTGGAGATGTCGTCCTCGCGCTCGTAGAGCTTGATGTCGTCGTTGCCGAGGTCCTGGAACGTCACGCGCAGGTCCTCCTTGAACGAGATCGGGTCGGGAAGGTGCCACCTGTAGAGGCCGTGCCTGGGCAGCGCGTCGTCGTTAGTCGCGAGCATCGGATTCGGGTTCGGCTTGCCCGCGCTGAAGCGGTCGCGCGTGGCGTCGCGCGTCGAGCGGTACGGGTAGCCGGCGAACAGCGTGTTGAAGCACTGCGCCTCGGGCAGCGCGTGGGGCGGCCTGTCGAGGAAGGCCCAGGCACCGCCGAAGTAGTCCTCGGCTCCCGTCGAGGTGACCGTGGGGAACTCCTCGTCGCCGTCGAGGAAGAACTTCATCTCGCCCTCGCCCCACCAATAGCGCTCCAGGGCGCACAGGGCCATGTAGGTGCCGACGTAGTAGCCCTTGCCGCGCACGCCGTCGAGCACGGTGTAGTCGACGCCCCTGCGGGTGCTGCGCTCGCGGTTAAAGCGGGCGTGGAAGTACATGGCGTCGTCCGGCACGTCGGTGAGCGCGTAGTTGAACGTGTAGAAGATGTACTTAATGAACCCGGGGTGCTCGCTCGTAAGCGTGACCTTGGCGTGCTTCCTGAAGGGCATCTCGAAGTAGCAGTTCATGCCGCCCGTCGGGTTCACGCAGATGGGCATCGAGTTGACGATGGCGCGCTCACCGAAGCCGTTGCAGAAGAAGTCGCCGACAGGGCACTCGACCGAGGGGGTCTCCTCGTCGTCCCAGTAGAAGCGCAGCACGAGGTCACGCATGACGAAGCTGCCGGCGGCGGTCTTGTCGGGGACGGTCATCCAGATGTGGCGGATGATGCCGGGGCCCTCGATGTCCGCGAGCGTGATGGTCTCGCCGGACTCAAGGGGCACGCAGCACGAGCCCTTGCGGCCGACGCCGAGGTGGCTGGCCGACATGGCGGCGCGGCCCTTCTCGCCCGTGATGTTCTCGGGGGTGATGGCGCGGCTTTCCTCACCGCCGTGCATCCACACGTCCTTAAGGAACTCTCTCATCGTCGACCTCCTCTATTCGTCGTCGTCGCACTCGGCGGAACTGGCACCGTTCACGTAGATGATCTGCTGGCGCGCCTCGTTGACGAGGGCGTCGAAGTCGAGTTTCTCGTCGGGGCGCGCGAGCGCGACCGTCATGGCGAGCGGGAGGTTGACACCCGCGATCACGTGGATCCGGTCGGAGGCGAAGCGGGAAAAGCGCTGGTTCACGCTGCCGCCGTACGCGTCGGTGAGGACGACGACCTCGTCAGTGCCCGAAAGAGCCGCCTCGACCGCCGCGTCGAGCCCCTCGCCGTTGTCGTTCACGTAGGCGCACACGGCGTTGACGGCGTCGCCCTTACCCGTAAGGAACTCGAGGGTGTCCTTGAAGCCCTGGGCGAGAAGGGAATGGCTCGCCACAACTATCTTTCTCATTGATTCACCAATCTCTTGGGTCGAAGCTAGGCGAGGATGCCGGCGGCGGAGGCGACCATCGCGAGGACGATCACCACGAGGATGAGGGCCGTCATGCTCGCGTTCTTCTTGGTAAGAAGGTAATACGCGCTTCCCGTGATGGCGGCGGGGATCATGGCAGGCAGGATCTTGTCGAGCAGCGGCTGAATCTCCATCGCGACGTCGCCGAAGCTGAAGCTAATCGGGCAGGTGACGCCGATGACCGAGGCGATGAGGCAGCCGACCACGGTGAGGCCGAGCACGGAGGCGGCGGCAGTGAGGTTGGGAAGCTTCTCGCTGAAGTCGGTGACGAGCTTCACGCCCTGCTTGTAGCCGAACTCGAGGGCGTGCATGCGGACCCAGAAGATGGCCAGGATGAGCGCGAACCAGATGCCGGCTCCCACGGGGTTGCCCTCGATGGCCATGTAGGCGGCGATGGAGCCCATGATGGTCGGGATCATGGTCATGAGCAGGGAGTCGCCGACGCCGGCGAGCGGTCCCATGGTGCCGATCTTCAGGTCTTGGACGGCGTCCGCCGCCGCTAGGCCGTCGCGCTCCTCCATGGCCACGCAGGCGCCAAGAATGATGGCGGCGAGCCAAGGCTGGGTGTTGTAGTAGCGGAAGTGGTTGTTGAGCGCTTGCTTATAGTCCTCGTCGTTCGTGTAGATCTTCCTCAGGACCGGCGAGAGGGCGTAGGCGACTGAGGCGCCCTGCTGGGTCTGGTAGTTGAAGGTGCACACGCTCATGAGCCAGCGCCAGTTCGCGTTGCGCAGGTCCTTCTTGGTGACCTTGTAGCCGGAGGGCTTGCCCTCGGCGACGGCGGTGATGTTCTCGTTTTCCATGGTTACTCATCCTCTCCGATGAAGGCGTCTGCGGAAGCGTGGGCGGCGAGCTCGGTGTCCCTCTCGGCACGCTGGTAGAACGCAATCGCGAGGGCAACGCCGACGATGGCGGCGCCGATGATGGGCACGTTCAGGAAGGCCGAGAGGAAGAAGCCGGCGAGCAGGTACTGGAAGTACTTGGCGGTTGGCATGTAGCGGAGCAGCATGGCGATACCGACGGCCGGGAGCATCTTGCCGGCGAGGGTGAGGCCGGAGAGGAACCACTGGGGCATGACCTCGAGGAGCCAGTTGACGGCGGGCTGGCCGAGCGTCACGGAGACAAAGACGGGCAGGGCGGCGCACAGGCCGAAGAGCGCGGGGCAGACCCACAGGATGGCGTTCATCTGATTGAACTTACCCTCGTTGCAGAACTTCTGGGACTTCTCGACGACAAAGCCGTTGAGGATCTTGGCGACGACGTCGAGCTGGATGCCGAGCATGCCGACCGGCAGGCCGATGGCGAGGCCCGTGTCGGAGCCCAGGGTCACGCCGTAGGCGGTGGCGATGATGGCCATCGTGCCGTAGTCGGGAATGGAGGAGCCGCCGAAGCCCGCGACGCCGAGCTGCATGAGCTGAATGGTGCCGCCGATGACAAGGCCGGTCTTCCAGTCGCCCATGACGACTCCGGTGATGAGGCCCCAGAAAACGGCGTAATTGACGAAGATCATCGGGATGCCGTAGTAGTCCACGTGCTTGATGAAGGCCAGCAGGGTCAAAAGGACGACCTGCAGGATAGTGAAGTTGACCATATTTCCCCCTTAGATGAGGTCTGCGACGGAGACGGGCTTGTCGGCGGGCACGAACTGGGCCGTCACCTTGACGCCACGGGCGATGAGCGCCTTGTAGCTCTGGACGTTCTCGGCGGAGGCGTAGGCGCGCTGGGTGAGCTGGATGCCGTCCTCCTTGACGAGCGAGCCGCCGACGACCAGCGACGGGAGCTCGACGCCCGACTCGACCAGGCGAAGCATCGTCTCGGGCTCCTTGGCGATGACGAAGACCTTCTCGCGGTCGTACTTGCCCGCGGCGAAGTTCTTGAGCGCGGTCTGCTCGGAGATGATCGAAACGGCCATGCCCGCGGGGCGCGCCATCCTCATGGTGGACTTCAGGACCTCGTCGCCGGCGACCTTGTCGTCGATGACCATGACTCGGGTCGCGCCCGACACCGGGGCCCACTGCGTCACGATGATGCCGTGAAGCAGGCGATTGTCGATTCGTGCCATAACAACACTCATGTTTGCTCCTATCAAATGAAGTTTTGCGTTCGGTACCGCCTCGGCACTATCCGGATTCGCGCCGGGCAAGGGGTTATCGGATTATTGAGGACGCGCGGTCAGCTTGCGGCGGCGCGGGGAAGGTCATTCGTCGAGCAGGAGGTCCGAGGAGCCGAGGCGCTCTTCTCGCGCCGGGGCGGCGCTCACGCTTATGTAGTCGAAGACATATGCGATCTCGCTTACGGGAACCTCTACGCGATAGCGCGTCGAGATGCTCGAGAAGCTCTGCCTGAAGGACTCGATGAAATCGGCGCGTTCCTCCTCGAAGCGGTCCTGGCCAACGTAGGTCTCAATGGGGTTTCTGGTAACAAGGCGCTCGACGAGACAGCAGAGGTGAACGTAGAGCCCAATGATGGCGTTGCTGCCGATCTTCTCGCCTGTCCTGCGCTGAAGCTCGTGCACGGCGCTCTCGATCTCATGGAATAGCCGCTCCGGGTCGAGGATGGTGATGGAGCGGATGACGTTCTGCAGCGTCATGTTCGAGAGCAGCTTCTCGTGGAAAGAAGAGAGCTCGGAAGCGTCAAGCCACCTGCCGAACACGGCATCAACCTTAGAGGCGGACGCCGTCGACATGATGTCCTCGAGGGCGACGAAGGGGACGGAGGCGACCCCGGGGTCTCCCGTGCCGATGACGGCGCAGACGCGGTGCTCGGAGAAAACGGCGTCGTTCGACCCGTTCGCGACGAGCTGCTTGAAGGGCCTCGTGAGCAGGCGCGCGCCTATGGTGCGCGGGAGGCTCTGCGAGACGAGCTGGCGTATCCTCTCCGCGGCGTCGACCCCGGACTCGGAGCAGAAGACGATGGCGTCCTCACGGTTGACGCGCTCGATCACCTTGCAGTGCGTCACGCACGCGGCGGTCGCATCGCCAAGAACCTCGGCGATGGACTTGCCGCCGAGCAGCCCAACCCCGATCTCGAGCGCAAGACCAGTAGAGACGTTGTTCACCACGCCGATAGTGGAGTCGGTAACGTTCTCGAGGGCCTTATAGGCCTCCTCCAAGGAGCCCATGTCGACGAGGAACACGACCCCGGTACAGTAGGAATGGCGGTCGACGAGGCGCTGGAGCGGACCGACGATGTCCTTCAGCTGCTGGTCGTAGGGCATGTCGACAGCCTCGTACACATGCATGCCGAGCATACGGTTCGCCGCGTCGGCGATGCTCGTCGCCGTTGAGTAGCCGTGGGACAAGATGACGCAGAGCGTCCGAAGGGCCTTCGCATCGCGAGACTCCGATGCGACGCACAGCGTCAGAAGCGTCTTCGTGAAGTGATCGAGCGAGATTCCCAGCGCCCCTTCCACGTCTGCGGCGACCTGATCGGAGACACTCGAGGCAAACGGCAATTCGGAGGTCACGGCACCGAGGAGATGGGAGATTTGCTCCGCACAGGCAGACTTTCGCTTAGCCAGGCCGATACCCGGCCACAACTGCAGGCAAATCTCCTGGGCCAGTAGAAAAGCGACCTTCCTCGAAAGCTCGATGCCATAAGAAGAGCCTGCGTCGGCAAGGACCGCGCCCACGACGCGCTCGAAGGCGCGCGACCTCGAGGAGGCGACGCCGTGGTCGAAGATCAAGTGATCCTCAACGCCGCGCACAGCGGAGACAGCTTGCGAGACAAGCTCGGAGACAGAGAGCTCCCCGGCGCAGAATCGCTCATCGAGGGAGCACAGGGCATCGAGCGCCTGCTCGACCGGCCCTGTGCTCTCGGCGGCATCCAGAGACGCGTCGATCAGAACGCCATCGTCGGGCTGTTGATCGATCTGCGCGGAGGAGAGGAGCCCGCTGGGAAGAAGATACGGGCGAACGACGACGTAGTCGCCCTCGCGATTGAGGAACGCTTTGGCACAGCAGTTCGTCACGCAGGCGCGCAAGCCGGCGATGTTATCGGAAAAGTCCGCGTTCACGAGGCAACGGTATGCGCCGCGGCTGATCTTCACATCAGAACCGATTCGGCACCCCTCGCTGCGCAGGAAGCTCAAGATGAGATCCTCGCGCTCCTCGGGGGTCCGCTCCTTGAGTGAGGGGACGCGGGCACAGATGGGCATTTTGCTGTAGGCCGAGGAAACCTTCAGGTCATCGGCGGAAAGCGTCGTCGAAAGAACGAGGCGAGCGCGCGGCGCATCCTGGGAGGCATCGAGCCCGAGGGCCGTCGCAAGGCAGTGCTCCATCGCAGAGGGAGAGAGTGCCTCGATGCCGTTGACAAAGACCACACCCCCGCGCGCTTTCGCGATCGACTCGTCAAGAAGCCCGTTGAACGAGGCGGCGTCCGGGACCCCGGCGCAGTCGATGCGCACATAGGAGGAGTCGCGGGACAGCAAGCCCTGGTTCTTGCCGTACTCGTACACAAGGCGAGAAAGGAAAGACTTACCGACACCCACGCCGCCGCTCAAGAGGATGGGCAGGCCAAACGGAGGGTACTGAACCGCAGCCTTGCACTGCTCGACAACGGAGCTGAGGCTCATGTCGAAGCCCACGGCACGCGCGAAGTCGCGGTGATCGGCGATTCCCGTCGCCTGGATGAGGTCGGCGAGCGAGGCATACTCGCTTGCAGAGAGCTTTACCTGAAAACGCTTCTGGAACGCGCGGCGATGAAAATAACGGACAGGCCTGCCCGCCACCTTAACCACAAGACCGGCGCGAACAAGGTCGTTGAGGTACTGGCTCGCCAGGCTCCTGGAGATGATGAGCGTCTCGGCGATGTCGGAGGTGGACAGACGGGCAAGGTCGTCGAGCGAGACGGCAGAGGTGAGGGCCTCGAGATGCTCGAGAATCCTGTCCCTCATGTCGACGGGTTTCTTTGCCAAGCTGTCCTGTGTGGTCTTGTCCATGACTTCTTACCTCCTCGTACAAGGAGTATAAGGGGAGAACAGAGAACGGAAGGGGGCGCGTGGGGGAATCAACAGCTCCGAGGAAAAGTCCACCACTTGAGGGGCAGAAAACAACGGCCATTGAACATTCAGGGCCGACGCTCAACACTTCGGCTCGACACTTCGCTTTGGAAAGGGCCCCGGCGCGCCGGGCCTAAAGCTTAACCATGCGCGCGGCGATGCGGGCGCAGTCGCAGGCGGCCTTCTTCTCGAAGGTGTTGTAGTCGACGACCCGGCCCTCGGCGCAGGGCTTGTCGCTGATGGCGCGCACGACGACGAGGGGCACGCCGTTGAGATAGGAGGCCTGCGCGATGGTGCAGCCCTCCATCTCGCAGCACAGGTCGCCGAAGGCCGCGAGGATTCGCTCCTTCTGTTCCGCGGGCGAGACGAACTGGTCGCCGGAGACGACGCGGCCCTTGAGGACCTTAATGTCGGGGGCGACGGCGGCCGCGGCGGCGCACGCCGCCAGCAAGGGCCGGAACGGATCGCGCAAGATCAAGGCGTCGCCCGGGAGGTCGGGCGTTACCGTCAGCCGGCGCCGCGCCTGCCGCATCATGAGGGAGAACGGCCTGGCCGGCGCATACGGCAGGAAGAGGTTCAAGGTGCACCCCGGGGCGGTCAACGAGGCCGACGTGTCGAACGTCGTCGCGCGCGGCTTCGGCGGCAGGGCGCCGTGCACCCATATATGCAGCGACTTGGCCTGCGTGCGCGTCGGGGCGTCGTGGAACTACGTCTGCCTGCTCGTCGACCTCTGCAACGGGGAGATCGTCGGCCACTCCGAAGGACCGAGGAGGGACGCGCGAGCTCCGAGCCAAGCTCTTGGATTACGTGCACTGGTACAACAACTTCAGGATCCACTCGACGCTGGGCTACATGTCGCCGGTCGAGTTCAGGGAGGCGGGGCCGTCCCTCCCGGAATCGTCCAAATAAGTGTTGCCAATCCATAGCCAATCCAGCCATCATCTTCGCGAAGGCGGACGTCAGGAAAAGCTCGGCTTGAGCTCGGTCGGACGCGGTCTGTGGGGCATCATTCAGGCTCAGGGGGTCTCCTTGTCTTCTTCGGTCGCAACCTGAATGATAGGGACGGCCCCTTCTCTCTTTCCCCTTCGTTTTCGACGCGTCACCCTCTCGGCGGGCTTAAGGCCCGCGCTCGCGGGTGCAGGGGCTACGCCCAAACCCCAAAAACGTAACGCCGTGCTCGAAGCGTTTCCGGACGTCAGCGTAATCTCAAATCCCGTTCGTCAACTCATGGGCAAGCCACCTGAGACTACTCATTTCTCCTACTGGCAATGAAGACCTGCGACCTGCAGTTTTGCAAACTGCTTGAAAGCCACCTGCGTTGATTCACTTCCTATTGCAGCTGGCGGCTTGCACGCGAAAAGGCATTTAAGTTTCAAAACGGGCGTTTTCGGCGCTATCGAGCCTCCAAAGGCATCCCGCCGCGCCCTTTGGGACAAAAACAAAAACTCAAAGCCCTGAGTTCGAAAATAGTTTTTGGAGTTGTCCCGACTTTTGTCCCCGAAGCCGACGAAACGCGACAGGGTATCACCTGGCGGCACTCGATTCGAGACGGCACCGAAAACTGGATGCAACCGGAATGACGGGACGGCAGAACCGAAGCCATCGAGTGGGGATAGAAAAAGGCCCGGGTGCCGTGGCATCCGGGCCTTTGCTAGCAACTTGATGTTGCGGGCAGCTTAGAACTTGTGGCCGCACTTCTTGCAGACGCGCAGCTTGTTCTTGCCGTCCTTCTCGTGACCGACGCGGGTAACCTTACCGCACTCGGGGCAGACGAGATTGACGTTGGAGGCGTCGATGGGAGCCTCCTGCGAAACGATGCCGCCCTGCTGGTTGGCAGCGTTGGGCTTGACGGCCTTCTTGACGACCGAAACGCCCTCGACAACGACCTTGTTCTCGGCGGGGAGAGCACGCAGGACAACGCCCTGCTTGCCGCGATCCTTACCAGAGAGAACCTGGACCTTATCGCCCTTCTTGATATACATATATCTCCCCTAACTACAGGGTCTCGGGAGCGAGCGAGACGATCTTCATGTACTTCTTGTCACGAAGCTCGCGAGCGACGGGCCCGAAGATACGGGTGCCGACGGGCGAACCATCGTTGTTGATGACAACGCAGGCGTTCTCATCAAAGCGAATGTAGGAGCCATCCTTGCGGCGGATCTCCTTAACGGTGCGAACGACGACGCAACGGACAACGTCCTTCTTCTTGACGTTGGCGCCAGGGGTAGCCTCCTGGACAGCACCGATGAACACATCGCCGATGCCTGCATAACGACGCTTGGAACCGCCAAGCACCTTGATGCAGCGAATCTTGCGAGCGCCGGAGTTGTCGGCGACGTTCAGCATGGTTTGCATCTGAATCATGGTAGATGTTCCTCCGAACTAAGAACCGAAGAGAGGTGCGCAGCCTTTATACGGCCCGTGGTATGCAAGCCAGGCATACGCACATCTTCGGAAACGTACAAGTCGTAAGAGCGACTGCTTATTTAGCGCGCTCGACGACCTCGATGAGGCGCCAACGCTTCATCTTGGACATAGGACGGGTCTCCATAACGCGGACGGTGTCGCCCACGCCAGCCGTGCACTCCTCGTCGTGAGCGTGCAGCTTCTTGGAGCTGGTCATCATCTTGCCGTACTTGGGGTGACGCTTGCGCTCGGTGATGGTGACAACAATGGTCTTGGCACCGGAGACGGAGGTAACGACACCCGTACGGACCTTACGCGAGTTACGCGAATCAGTCATGTTCTCTCCTTAGGTCCTACTCGGCGACAGCGGACTTCTCCGCTGCGATCTCGCGGGCGCGCTGCTCCGTGAGGACGCGAGCGATGTCCTTCTTCACGGTGTTGACGCGAGCGGTGTTGTCCAGCTGGCTGGTGGCCATCTGGAAACGAAGGTTAAAGAGCTCGGCGCGCATTTCCTTCAGCTTCTCAACGAGCTGAGCGTCCGAGAGCTCACGAATCTCTGCGGGCTTCATTAGTTCTCCTCCTTGGCGGCGGCGGCGTCCTCAGCAGCCCACTTGGCCTCGAGAGCGGCCTCCTCAGCCATCTCCTTCTCGATGCGCTGCTCAGCGTTCTTAGCAGCAACAATCTTGGTCTTGATGGGAAGCTTGTGCTGTGCAAGACGCAGAGCCTCGCGAGCGACCTCCTCGGGCACGCCCTTGACCTCGAACATGATGCGGCCGGGCTTGACGACGGCCACCCACTCCTCGGGGTTACCCTTACCAGAACCCATGCGAGTCTCGGCAGGCTTCTTGGTGATGGGCTTATCGGGGAAGATCGTGATGTAGACACGACCGCCACGCTTCATGTAGCGGGTCATGGCAATACGAGCGGCCTCGATCTGACGGTTGGTGATCCAATGGGCCTCGAGAGCCTGGATACCAAACTCGCCGAAATGCAGCTCGGTATTACCCTTGGCCTGGCCCTTCATGGAGCCACGCTGCACCTTGCGGTGAAGAATACGCTTAGGGGCAAGCACTACTGACCCCTCCTCTCGGAGTTACGACGACGAGGACGGGAAGAGCCCTCGAGTGCAGGGTTGGGAACAGGCTGGCCCGGGAGCTTCTCGCCCAGGTAGATCCAGACCTTCACGCCGCAAGCGCCCATGGTGGTGCTGGCGACAGCCGTGCCGTAGTCGATCTTGGCACGGAGGGTGTGCAGAGGCACGCGACCCTCGCGGTACCACTCACGACGGCCCATCTCGGCACCGCCGAGACGACCGGAGCACTGGATACGGATGCCCTTAGCGCCGGCCTTGCGGGCAGACTGGACAGCCTTGCGCATAGCGCGACGGAAGGCAACGCGGCCCTCGAGCTGCTCGGCGATAGACTGAGCAACGAGGTTGGCGTCGAGCTCGGGGCGCTTGATCTCGACAACGTCGACGGAGAGCTGGCCCTTGGAGACGCCGGCGACCTTCTCGAGCTCGGTGCGGAGGGTATCGATCTCGGCACCCTTCTTACCGATGACAACGCCGGGGCGAGCGGTGAGGATGATGACCTTCACCTTGTCGCCAGCGCGCTCGATCTCGACGCGGGAGACAGCTGCGCGGGAAAGACGCTTCTCGAGGTACTTGCGGATCTCGAGATCGTTACCGAGGGTCTTAGCGTAATCCTTCTCTGCGAACCAGCGGGAGCGCCAGTTCTCGGTGATGCCAAGACGGAAGCCGGTGGGGTAGACTTTCTGACCCATACAGCTTTACGCCTCCTTTCGAGGAGCAACGACGACGGTGATGTGGGAAGTACGCTTCAGAATGCGAGAAGCGGAACCCTTGGCGCGGGGACGGATGCGCTTAAGCGTCGGACCCTCGTCAACATAGGCAGCGGCGACAACCAGGTTGTCGGCACGCAGACCGTTGTTGTTCTCGGCGTTCGCAACGGCGGAACGGAGAACCTTCTCGACATCCACGGCGACGGCGCGGTCGCAGAAGTGGAGGATGTCGAAGGCCTGAGCGACAGGCTTGCGGCGGATCAGATCGACCACCAGGCGGGCCTTGCTGGGGGAAACACGCACGTACTTAGCGACGGCGCGAACCTCGGTGGCCTCAGTTTCAATAGACTTAGTTGCCATTTACGGTTAACCCCCTATTTGGCCTTGTGGCCACGGAACGTACGAGTCGGCGCGAACTCGCCGAGCTTGTGACCAACCATGGACTCGGTAACATACACGGGCACATGCTTGCGGCCGTCGTGGACGGCGATGGTGTGACCAACCATCTCGGGGAAGATGGTGGACGCGCGGGACCAGGTCTTCACGACGTCCTTCTTGCCAGCCTCGTTCATCGCGGTGATACGCGAGAGAAGGCGAGTCTCCACGAACGGGCCCTTTTTGAGACTTCTGCTCATAAGTGCTTTCTCCTAAAACTCGGTATCCGAAATTACTTCTTACGGCGACGAATGATGTGCTGGTTCGAGACCTTCTTCTTCTTGCGCGTACGAAGGCCCTTCGTCGGCTTACCCCAGGGGGTAACAGAGGGACGACCAGAGGTGTGGTTCTTGCCCTCGCCACCGCCGTGCGGGTGGTCGACAGGGTTCATGACGGTACCGCGGACGGTCGGGCGCACGTTCATGTGACGCTTACGGCCGGCCTTGCCGATGACGATGTTGGCGTGATCGGCGTTGCCGACCTCACCGACGGTGGCGCGGCAGGTAACGAGGATGCGGCGCATCTCGGAGGAAGGCATACGGACGATAGCGTACTTGCCCTCCTTACCCATCAGCTGGCAGGAGTTACCGGCGGAACGGGCGATAGCAGCGCCCTTGCCCGGCTGGAACTCGACGGCGTGGATGAGCGTACCGACGGGGATGTCGGCGAGGGGCAGAGCGTTGCCCGGCTTGATGTCGGCGTCAGAACCGGACATGATGGTCTGACCGACCTCGAGGCCCTTGGGGGCCAGGATGTAGCGCTTCTCACCGTCAGCGTAGTGCAGCAGAGCGATGCGAGCGGAACGGTTCGGATCGTACTCGATCGTGGCAACCTTGGCGGGCACGCCGTCCTTGTTGCGCTTGAAGTCGATCACGCGGTAACGACGCTTCACGCCGCCGCCCTGGTGGCGGGTGGTGATGCGGCCGTTGTTGTTACGACCGGCCTTCTTGGGCAGGGGCTCGAGAAGAGACTTCTCGGGCTTGGTGCAGGTGATCTCGGAGAAGTCGGAGATCGTCTGCCAACGCCTACCAGCGGAGGTCGGCTTAAGGTGCTTTACAGCCATTACAATCCCTTTCAATAGGAATCCGTTAGCCATCGCAGACAGGGATTCGAGGTTCTGCCTCGGGTGCGATGACACCGGACGTATACACGGTTCCGGGCGTGTCCATTTTATACGCCCAAAACCTTGAGCTCCCGCCTCCCCTATTTGGGAGGCATGAGCTCACTCAACAGCAGCGAGTCTTAGGCCTGGTTGCCAAAGACCTCGATGGTGTCGCCCTCGGCCAGCGTGACGATGGCCTTCTTCCAAGAACGGGTCTTGCCGGCGACATAGCGCACGCGCTTGGTCTTGGGCTTGACCGTCAGGGTGTTCACGCGAACGACCTTGACGCCGAAGATCTCCTCGACAGCGTCCTTGATCTGATACTTGTTAGCATCCTTGGCGACCTCGAACGTGTACTTGTTCAGCTCCATGCCGGAGAAGGAACGCTCGGACACGATCGGACGGATGATGATCTCGTGGGCGGTCATTTATGCAAGCACCTCCCCGAAGTGAGCGGCGATGTCGGCGGGCATCAGCACAGCGTTGTTGTTGACGAGATCGTAGGTGTTGGCCTCGTCGGCAGTGATGATGAACGTCTTGGGAATGTTGCGGAACGACAGGTAGGCGTTGACGTCCTCATCGCGAACGATGATGGTCAGACGCTTGCCCTCAAGGCCGAGAGCCTTGAGCATGGCGACGGCAGCCTTGGTGGAAGGCTTCTCGAAGCCGTAGTCGTCGACGAGCACGAGCTCGCCATCGGCCAGCTTGGCGGACAGCGCGGAGCGCATAGCCAGCTTGACCTCCTTGTTGTTCATACGCTTAGCGTAGGAACGGGGCTTGGGGGCGAAGACAACGCCACCGTGACGCCACTGGGCAGCACGGATGGAACCCTGGCGGGCACGGCCGGTGCCCTTCTGACGCCAAGGCTTCTTGCCGCCACCGGAAACCTCAGAGCGACCCTTAGCAGACTGGGTGCCCTGACGCCAAGAGGCCATCTGGCACTTGACGATGTGGTGCATAACGTGGATGTTCGGCTCGATGCCGTACACCTCAGCGGCGAGCTCGGCCTCGGCGACCTTCTTGCCCTCGCTGTTCTTTACTTCAAACTTTGCCATTTAAGTGTTCTCCTTGGTATGACGCTGGGCTAAATGGGCTGGGCCCTTAGGCCATACGGATGGCGACGAGACCATTCTTGGCACCCGGGACAGCGCCCTTGACCAAGATGAGGTTCTGCTCGGCATCGATGCGGACAACGGAAAGGTTCTTGACGGTAACGCGCTCGTTACCCATGTGACCGGCCATCTTGACGCCCTTGAGGACGCGCGCAGGATAGGCGCACTGACCGATAGAACCGGGGTGACGCTGGAAGTGAGAACCATGCGTCATAGGACCGCGGCGCTGACCCCAGCGCTTGATGCGACCCTGGAAGCCCTTACCCTTGGAGGTACCGATGACGTCGACCTTCTCGACATCAGCGAAATCAGCGACGGTGACGACCTCGCCGACCTTGTGCTCCTCGCCGTTCTCGACGCGGACCTCACGAAGGAAACGGACAGGCTCGACGCCAGCCTTGGCGAAGTGACCAGCCATGGGCTTGTTCACGTTCTTGGCCTTGATGTCGCCGAAACCGATCTGGACGGCGTCATAGCCGTCGGTTGCCTGAGTTTTAACCTGCGAGACAGCGCAGGGGCCAGCCTGGATGACCGTGACGGGAACGACGTTATCGTCCTCGTCCCAAACCTGGGTCATGCCAATCTTGCGGCCGAGAATCATGCTGATCAAGATATGATCCCAACTCTCGCGTGGTCTTGGGACAATGCGTACACCACCGAGCGTACGCCCCTAGAGGACCACTACTTACACGACGTGCTCCCCAGCCTTGTATTGCGTCCGGACTACCTGACAACCCTATTAAGCAGGCATTTTGTCCAGCCAGAATACTCCCCTGGTTACACACAGCTGTTTAGTATACACGGCTGCGGGCGTATCCATCGAGATTCATATTTCACTCACATTGTTTACGCAGGTAAAGTGCGTGGATGGCTCCCGAGCACGGCGGAGGGCCGGAGAAATATATTAAGGTCCCTGCTCTACAGTCCTGCGCAAGACGGAGAGCACATTAAGTGCTCTCCTTTGCGTGCGGAACTCGCGATGACCTTAATATATTTCTCCGGCCCTCCGCCGTGCTCGGGAGACGACACGTTGATGTCTGCTTAACTCTGCTCGCTCAGCTAATTACTTTGTTGGGGGTCCACTATTTGCTGGAGGGTGAACTTGCATTGCATTGGCTCGCCTTCTGCTTGTGGCTTTTCCTCGTCAAAAACGAAGATCATGATGGCGCAATTAGGGAGTTTTGCTGGGAGCTCGAAGCTCTCTGGGGCTGCATCCTTGATGAATTGGCGGCTGGCGCTGCCGTGGCTTACTGCTAGAAGGGTTTCGATATCCTCGGCGCTTATGAGATTGGTGAGGGTGGCTACCATGCGTTCTTGCAACGCTTTGCTTCCCTCTCCTCCAAAGGGGACCAAATCCTCGCCGGGGTCCCAGACGTCGGTGGGTAGCGCGTCGTGGGGGCCTTCTTCGAAGGTGCCGTAGCCGCGCTCGATAATGCCTTCGCAGGGCTCGACTGCTGCATCCCGGCCGAGGAGTTCGGTTGCGACGAGACTTGCCGTGTTCATGGCTCGGCCTAAGGGTGATGAGACCACTTTGTCGGGGACGACGCCGTGGGCTTTGAGCCACGCGGCTGCCATTCCCGCTTGTTTGCGGCCCAGGTCGGTCAGCGGTGAATCGCAGCGGCCCTGGACCAGCTTTTTGACGTTGAACTCCGTCTGACCGTGGCGGAGTAGATACAGCTTCTTCATGCTCTCCCCTTCTGCATAACCTGCTTTGCCGGCGCAGCCTTACTCGTGGGTATGGCCTACGTAGTCTTCGTCGATCGTGATCTTGGCAATCGACTTGGAATATTCGAATTCCACCTTTTTTGCCAACGTACGCTTTAGGTCCTCGGCGCTCATCTGCAAATCCGAGGGACGCACGCAGTCAAAGATCACGTTGGTGTGCGTAGGACCCGGCACACAGCGTAGGTCATGAATCGAGAGGCGGCTATCGATCTGTTGAGCCATGGCGTTAATGCGTAAACGCATGCTCGCCACCTTGGGGTCATCGGTCACGATGGGATCGTAGTGAAGCGTGACGATCATGCCGTCTTCGACCCTAAACGACTGCTCGATGTTATCGAGTGTGTCGTGACTTTCCAGCGGGCTGGTCTCGGCCGCCATCTCGGCGTGCGCACTTGCAAACTTCCTGCCCGGACCATAATCGTGAACCATAAGGTCGTGGACGCCCAAAACGCCGGGATAGCTCATGATCTTGTCTCGAATATGCTTGACCAGCCTGGGATCGGGCGCCTGGCCCAAAAGCGGGCTCACCGTATCTTGGATAAGCTCAAAACCACTCCAGCCAATATAGGCGCCAACGGCAAGGCCGACCCATGCGTCAAGATTGATGTGCGTCACCTGCGAAACAATTGCGCACGCTAACACGGCGCCCGTAGCAAGAACATCGTTCTTGGAATCCTGCGCGGTCGCATGCAGCGTCTCGGACTCAATGCGATCGCCGAGCTTTTGGTTGAGGACCGCCATCCAGAGCTTTACAACCATCGAAAGCGCTAGAACTGCCACCAGGGCAAGCGAGAACTCGACAGGTTCGGGGTGGATGACGCGCTCGATCGAGGACTTCACCAGTTCGATGCCAATAAGCAGCACGAGCGCCGCCACCACCAGACCCGAGAGATACTCGTAGCGGCCATGTCCGTAAGGATGCTCGGGGTCGGCCGGCTTGCTCGCCAGCCTAAAGCCCAGCACGCTCACGATATTCGAGCTGGCATCGGACAGGTTGTTCATGGCATCCGCCACGATCGAAACCGATCCCGACAGCACGCCAATTACGCCCTTCGCAGCACAAAGCGCAACATTGGCGAGAATACACACCACGCCCGTCAACGTGCCCACGCGCGCACGGTCGCCCTGCGCACGACGAACAATCCACTCAACCATCTATATCCGCCCCCACGGTACTACCTATATATCTATTGCTCAAACGGATTGTAGTGTAGCCACTTTGCCCCACAGATACAAAAAGGCCGCAACCCACACGGGCCACGACCTTGGAACATGACAAAGAAATCGCCCTTTGTCGCACAGGTTTATGCGCTTGCTTCGGCCACGCTCTTCGAGGTTTCGGGTGAATCAGCTCCGTCCTCCGTCGCCTGCCCCTTCGCCGGCGCCACGCCAAAGCAGTAGCTCAGCGCCGCAGACACCGCAAATGCCACACCGCTGGCAGCGCAGCACCACAGCAGGTTCGAGATGCCGCCCGTGGCAAAGCCAATGACCATGAGGACATTCGTCATGCCAATGGTATAGGCCGTAACGTGGCCCACGGCTGCAACAAGGCCTCCGACGGCGCCGCCAATGGCCATGCACGTCAGGCACCTGCCATATTTAAAGCCGCAACCGTACAGCGCCGGCTCGCTTACGCCGCCAAGAACACCCGAGATTGAATAGCCCAGTATGAGCGCCTTCTCGTCCTTATCCGCAACGCGAAGCGACGCGCCAAAAGGCATGCCCCAAACGGCGAACGTCGCCATCGTCGCGGCAATCAGGATGCACGAATCCGTTCCCACACTCATAAACTGCGCGTACGCAAGCGATAGGACAACGTTGCTGATACCCGCGATCTTAAGAAACTCCCAACCCGCGGCAAGCCCCATGAGCGTGAGCAGCGACACGATGCCACCGGAATTGCCAAGCATAAACATAAGCTGGCCCAACAGCATGCCCAGATAGCTGCCCGCCGGCGCTGTAATACACAGCGAAACCGGAACCATGACGAGCATGGTTGCAAACGGAACAAACGAAAACGCCACAGCCTGAGGGATAGTGCGCTTAAAGAAACGCTCCACCTGCCATAGCACGGGCACCGAGATGAGAACCGGAATAACAGTCGTCGTGTAATCGTTGACCGGCGCGGGAAGCAGACCATACACGGAAGTCATCGATGCCCCCGCCGTCGATGCGGCATCGACGAGCTTAAGCAGATCGGGCGCAATCAATACGCCGCCCAGCATCATGCCCAGTTGTTCCGAGCAACCGAGCTGGCGGGCAGCCGCCCAACCAAGATAGATGGGCAAAAAGTAGTAACCGGCGTTATAGAGCCAACTGTAGAACAGGCGATAGATTTCGGAATCGGCAGGCCACAGGCCCAGCATGCCTTCGCCCATAATGACGGCGACGGTGCGGAACAACGCCGCGCAGACAATAAAGGGCAGCGCCGACATCATGCTTTTGGACAGATAGTCCACCACGGCCATGGCGTTTGATGAAACCGTCGTTGTAAACGAGGTGTTAGAAACTTGTGACATGGAACGCCTTTCCCAATGTGACATGCGGACTGCCCCTTTGTCACATCGTGCGGTACTGACCGATTGCGCGGTACTTTTCGTAGCGGAGGTTTGTGAGGGTCGCGTCGTCGAGCTGCCCAAGCGTATCGAAGGCATCAAATGCCGAGGACATGACGGCACCGGCGATCTCCTCATGCGACAGGCCCCTATCGTCAACAATGCCGTCGATGATGCCGAGCGCCAACAGATCGGGGGCCGTGAGCTTAAGCGCTTCGGCGGCCTCATTCGCGCGGTCGGTATCCTTCCACAGGATCGACGCACAGGCCTCGGGGCTCACGACCGAATAGGCCGAGCTCGAGAGCATCAGGATGCGGTCGGCCACGGATAGCGCCAGCGCACCACCAGAGCCGCCCTCGCCAGTCACCACCGAGACAATCGGCGTCTTAAGGCCGCTCATCTCCATGAGATTCTGGGCAATCGCCTCGCCCTGGCCGCGTTCCTCGGCACCGATGCCGCAAAACGCGCCCGAAGTATCGACCAGGCACAGAACCGGTCGACCAAACTTTTCGGCCTGGCGCATAAGGCGACGCGCTTTGCGGTAGCCCTCGGGATGTGCCATACCAAAGTTGCGACGCATGCGCTCTTTGGTCGTGGTGCCGCGTTCGATGGCGATGACCGTTACGGGGCATCCGTCTTTCCAGCCAATGCCAGCCACCACAGCAGCGTCGTCACCAAAGTAGCGGTCGCCGTGCAGCTCCACAAATCCATCCAGGCCCAGCGAGATCATCTCGCCTGCCGTGGCGCGATCTGCCGAGCGGGTCTGCTTAACAATCTCGAGCGCGGTTTTTGGTGCGGCCGAGCGCTTGAACAAGTGTCCCAACTTTTTGCCGCGGCGACCCGTATGCACGATCTCATGCGGTGCCCCCAGGCCGGGCGCGTGCCCTTCGTGCAGCGCCAACAGCTCGCCTACCGTGAGCGCAATCTCGCCACGCGGAACAACGGCATCGCAAAAGCCGTGCTCCAGCAAAAACTCGGAGCGCTGGAATCCCTTGGGCAGGCGCTTGTGCATGTTCTGCTCGATCACGCGCGGGCCGGCAAATGCCGTCAGGGCATCCGGCTCTGCCAGGATAATGTCGCCCTCCATGGCAAAGCTCGCGGTTACGCCTCCGGTCGTGGGGTCGGTGAGCACCGTGATATACAGGCCGCCCACCTCGCTGTGGCGCCTAACTGCCGCAGAAATCTTGGCCATCTGCATAAGCGAGGTCACGCCCTCTTGCATGCGCGCACCGCCCGAAACGGTAAAGCCGACAACTGGCAATCCCAGCTCGGTCGCTCGCTCAAATGTGCGACAGATCTTTTCGCCCACCACAGAACCCATCGAGCCCATCATAAAGTTGGCGTCCATAAAGAAGAGAGCTGTATCGCAACCGCAGATTTTGCCCCTGCCGCACACAACGGCAT
The DNA here is from genome assembly GCF_003471985.1 of Collinsella sp. AM15-2. NCBI lineage: Bacteria > Bacillati > Actinomycetota > Coriobacteriia > Coriobacteriales > Coriobacteriaceae > Collinsella > Collinsella sp. AM15-2. The sequence continues at coordinate 140,360 of NZ_QRKO01000002.1, forward strand.
CGCGCTCGCCCGAACGCTCGCTCACGCTCTTGAGCTTGTCGGCATAGCCGGGAAACGAGAGGAAGTCCTCCGACGCCAGATTGGCATCCCATTCCTCAAACGTGCCCTCGTCGACCGTCATGCGCATGCGCGCGCGACCGCTCACGCGAAAGTGTTTACCGCAACGGGGGCAGACCTCGAGGTTGTCGTGCAGGCGTGCCTCATCGATCACACGGCGGCACTCCGGGCACTTGATAAACACGTGGCGCGCGGGAAACTCGGCGCACGACTCGGTTATCGGCCCCTCGAGGACGTTGACCGTCTTCGCTTTTCTATTCATCAGCATAGAGATGCCCCATCAGATCGGTGTGATACATGCCCGACAAGAACTCGTCGTTTGCCAGCACGTCGAGCTGAAGCTCGCTGTTTTCGCTCACGCCCTCAATCACGAGCTCGCCCAGGGCCGAACGCATCTTGCGAATGGCGCCGTCACGCGTGGGCGCACACACGATGAGCTTGCCAAGCATGGAGTCGTAGTACGGCGGAACGTTCGCACCGGTAAACATGGCGGAATCCCAGCGCACGCGCGGACCACCCGGCACACGCAACGCGGTGACCGTTCCGCATGACGGCAGAAAGTCCGGCGTTTCGGCATTGATGCGGCACTCCATGGCGTGGTTGCGAACCGGCATGTCCTCCTGCTCAAAGGGCAGAGGCTGGCCGGCTGCCACGCGTAGCTGCCACTTGACCAAGTCGGTATCGGTCACAAACTCCGTAACCGGATGCTCCACCTGCAAGCGCGTGTTCATTTCCATGAAGTAGAAATTGCCGTCATCCGAATACAGGAACTCGATGGTACCGGCTCCTTCGTAGCCGACGGCACGAGCCAGGTCACGCGCTGCCTTGTGCATGCGAGCACGAATGTCGTCGCGTCCGTCGAGGCACGGCGCGGGGCTCTCCTCGATCAGCTTTTGGTTGCGACGCTGAACCGAGCACTCGCGCTCGCCGAGCGAAAACACATGGCCCTGTTTATCGGCCATAATCTGCACCTCAACGTGGTGCGCCGGCGCGACGAACTTCTCCATGTAGCACTCGCCGTCGCCAAAGACGGCCTCGCCCTCGGCACGTGCCTCGATGAACGCCTTTGCCGCATCTTCCACGCGCTCGACCTTGCGAATGCCGCGACCGCCACCGCCGGCGCGCGCCTTAATAAGCACGGGGCAGCCAATGCGCTCGGCCTCGGCCGTTGCCTCCTCGGGACTTTTGAGCAAATCGCAGCCCGGCACGATGGGCACGCCCGCCGCGGCGGCCGTTCGACGCGCGGCGTCCTTGTCGCCCATGCTGTCGATCACCTTGGCCGAAGGACCGACAAACGCCAGGCCATACTTGTCGCAGTCGCGCACGAAGCTCGCCTTCTCGGAGAAAAAGCCATAGCCGGGATGAATTGCCTTTGCCCCCGACTTCACGGCACAGGTGAGCACGGCATCGTCGTTGAGGTAGCTCTCGGCAAGACGCGGGCCGCCGATGCAATACGCCTCGTCGGCAAGCTGCACGTGCAGCGCGTCCGCATCGGCCGTGGAATAAACGGCGACGGTCTTGATGCCCATATCGCGGCACGCGCGGATAACACGGACCGCGACTTCTCCGCGGTTGGCGATGAGCACTTTGTCGAACATGAAGCCTTCCTTAACTTTCGTGCATGAGTGCAAAAGACATATCGGCGCGGCAGCAAACCTCACCGTTGACGCTCGCAGTACCCGTCGCAAAGCGGAACGGCCCGCGCGCACGCGTGATGGTGCACACCAGATCAACCGTGTCGCCCGGGCGCACCGGACGCTTAAAGCGCACCTTATCGAGGCTCGTATAGAACGGCGTCGCACCGCGCGCCTCCTCGTCGCCCATCAGCAGCACGCAACAGTTTTGGGCGAGCATCTCGCACTGAATCACGCCGGGGACCACCGGGTTTCCCGGAAAATGCCCCTGCAAAAAGTACTCGTCACCCGTAATCGTGATCTTGCCGTGGGCCTCGTCGCCCACCAGCTCGGCCTCGTCGAGCAAAAGCATCGGTTCGCGATGCGGCAACAGCTTCTTGAGCTCTTCTTTGTTCATGGACATCACCTATCCGATCCTCATAAGGCAACTGCCAAACTCCACGAGGTCGCCGTCGGCCACGCAGATCTCGAGCACCTCGCCATCCGCCTCTGCCGTCACCTCGTTGAGAACCTTCATGGCCTCGATGATGCAGAGGGTCTCGCCGGCCTTGACCTTGGAGCCCACGTGCACAAACGGCTCGTCGCCCGGCGCCGGGGCAGCATAGAAAACGCCGACCATGGGAGCAGTCACCTCGGTGCCCTTAGGCTCCGGCGCGGCGGCAGGTGTCTGCGCGGCGGGTTCCGGTGCGGCAGGCGCGACTGCGGGAGCTGCAACTGGAGCGGCCATGGCACTCGGCATAGGCATGGGCACGGCAACCGGCTGCGCCGCACTCGCGCGCTCGAGCTCGACCGCGGTGCCATCGGGCTCCTCAACACGCACGCGCGTGAGGCCACGGTCCTCCATAACATCGGCTATCTCGGCAAGTCTTTTGGAATCCATGCTCTAGCTCCTCGTATATCTACGCAGCGCGATGGCGGCGTTGTGCCCGCCAAAGCCCAGGTTGGTCGAAAGCGCCCAGGTAAGGTCGGCGCGAACCGCTCGATTAGGCGTGTAATCAAGATCGCAGGCGGGATCGGGCGTGCGGTAGTTAATGGTCGGGGGCACCACGCCCTGCTCGAGCGCCATGGCACAGGCCATGACCTCGATGGCACCCGTGGCACCGATCATGTGCCCGGTCATCGACTTGGTTGACGAGACGTGCGCGGCGCGTGCCGCGTCCTCTCCGAGCGCACGCTTAATGCCCGCCGTCTCGGACGAATCGTTGAGCTTAGTCGAGGTGCCGTGAGCGTTGATGTAGAAGCCCTCGGAAGGCTTGACGTCGCCTTCGGCCACCGCCAGCGATATCGCACGGGCAATGCCGGCAGCCTCGGGATCGGGGCTCGTGATGTGATAGGCATCATCGGTGTTGCCGTAGCCCACGACCTCGGCATAAATGTGCGCGCCGCGCGCCTGCGCATGTTCCATGCTCTCCAGTACGAGCACGCAGGCGCCCTCGCCCATCACAAAGCCGTCGCGATTCGCATCGAACGGACGACAAGCCGTCGCAGGATCGGGATTGGTAGTGAGTGCACGGCAGGACGTAAAGCCCGCAACGGCATCGGGGATGATGGCCGCCTCGGCACCGCCGGCGAGAATCGCATCGGCATAGCCATGCTTGATGGCGCGGAACGCCTCGCCCACGGCATGAGCCGAGGTCGCGCACGCGGTCACCACGGGCAGGGTCGGGCCTTTTGCCTTGTGGCGGATCGCGATATTGCCCGAAGCCATATTGGGAATCATCATCGCAATCATGTAAGGCGATGCGCGGCGGGGCCCACGGTCGGCAATCGTATGGACGTTGTCGACAAGCGTCTGCATGCCGCCCACGCCTGAACCCACGTAGACGCCCAGGCGCTCGCGATCGATGGCGCCTTCGACATCAAAGCCCGCATCGTGCATGGCCTCGTCCGACGCCGCCAGTGCAAACTGAACGCAGGGGTCTAAGTGCTTGGCATCGTGCTTGCCAAAGTAGTCGTTGCCGTCAAAGCCCTTGACCTCGGCCGCCACCTTGACGGCAAACGCATCCGTATCGAAGTGCGTAATCGGGCCGATGCCACAGGTCCCGGCACACATGGCCGCCCAGGTGGCAAGCGCGGTGTTGCCAAGCGGCGACACGGCACCGATGCCGGTGATTGCAACTCTCTGTTCCATCATGCTCTCCTCATTCAAGCCGTTCTTCGGCCCTGGTTTCTACATCGCCATTCCGCCGTCGACGCGCACGACCTCACCCGTAATGTAGGCAGCCGCATCACTCGCCAAAAAGCGCACCACGCCGGCCACTTCCTCGGGGCGTGCCATGCGCTTAAGGGGAATCTGTTCCTCGGTTGCCGTACGCACCTTCTCCGAGAGCTTTGCCGTCATATCTGTCTCGACAAACCCGGGAGCGACCGCATTAACCCTCACGCCGCGGGGCGCAAGCTCGCGTGCCACCGCCTTGGTAAGCCCTATCACGCCCGCCTTGGAGGCAGCGTAGTTGGCTTGCCCGGCATTGCCCATTAGGCCCACGACCGAGCTCATGTTGATGACGCAACCGCCGCGCTGACGCATAAAGGTCTTGGTGAGCGCGCGCGTCGTGTTGAACGTGCCCTTGAGATTGACATCGAGCACGCGGTCGAAGGCATCGTCGCCCATACGCATGAGCAGGCCATCGCGGGTGATGCCGGCGTTGTTGACAAGCGCCCAAATGGAGCCAAAGTCGTTGAGGACCGTCTCCACGCACGCGTTGACGGCATCGGGCTCGGCCACGTCACATTGATATGCGCGCGCCGTGGCGCCAGCCGCCTCGCAGGCTTCGCACGTCTCACGCGCCGCATCGACGCTTCCGGCATAGATGACGGCGATATCAAAGCCGTCCTCCGCCAGGCCCACGGCACAAGCGCGACCGATACCGCGCGAGGCGCCCGTGACCAGCGCCACGCGACGCGAGTCGATGCGCTCGAGCGCGCCGTTGTTCAAGTTGCCCATGTCATTCCTTTCGGGTTACAGCCCTATGGGCTATGCGAGCTCGTTGGCAATAGCTGCGACCTGTTCTGCCGTTTCGCACGAATACACGCGAACGTCGCTCAACGTACGCTTGACCAAGCCGGACAGCGTTTTGCCAGGGCCGACCTCAATAAACGTGTCGATGCCCTGATTCTGCAGAGTATGCAGCGTGTCGACCCAACGAACGGCATGACTCACCTGATTGGCCAAGACATCCGATGCCGCTCGCGGGTCCGCCGGATAGGGCGCCGCCGTCATGTTTGCCATGACCGGAATCAGCAGCGGTGACGGCGCGTGGCCGGCTTGGATATACGTCGCCAGCCCCTCAGTCGCCTCGGCCATATAGGGGCTATGAAATGCGCCCGACACCGCGACTTTCATAGCGCGGCCGCCAGCCTCTTTTACTAGGACGTCGAGCTCCTGCAGCGCCTCGGGCGCTCCGGCAACAACCGTCTGCTGCGGACTGTTGTAGTTGACCGGCCAGCAGTCCTCGCCGGCCTGTTTTGCCAGGTTCTCGACTTGCGCCGCATCGAGCTTGATGACGGCGCGCATGCCGCCCGGATGGCGCTCGGCAGCCGCGGCCATCAGCGCCGCGCGCTCGCACACGAGCTCAAAGCCCGCTCGCGTATCGAACGCCCCCGCAAAGGTGAGCGCGGCGACCTCGCCAAGCGAAAAACCCGCACAGGCGGCAGGTACCACGCCGCGCTCACGCAGGGCGGCAGCCGCTGCCAGATCGTGAACGAACACGCACGGCTGCGTGTTCTCGGTCTGCGAGAGTTCCTCCTTGGAGGCGCTTCGGCACTGCTCACTGGTCCCCGGGCGCACCTCGTCGACAATGGCGAACACCTCGGCGGCCGCCGGCGATGCCTCGATCAGGTCGACGCCCATCGCGGGGTGCTGGGCGCCCTGGCCGGCAAACAGAAACGCTACGCCACCCATGCGCACGCACCCTTCAGGACGTGCTCGGCGCCATCGACTAGGTCGTCAACGATTTCACGTGCACTTTGGCGCTCGTTGACCATGCCGGCAATCTGTCCACACAAAAACGAGCCCTCTTCGTAATTGCCGTCCTTGGCGGCCTTGCGAAGGGCGCCCGTGCCCATGGCCCCGAGCTCCTCGACGCTTACGCCCGCCGCCTCGCTCTTGGCGTAGGCGTTAGTGAAGGGGCTCTTGAGGGCACGCACCGGGTGTCCCGTCGAGCGGCCGGTCGCACGCGTCGAGGTGTCGTTGGCCTTCAGGACCATCTCCTTGTACTGCTCCGATACGGTGCACTCATCTGCGATCAGAAAGCGCGTACCCACCTGCACGCCGGCGGCGCCCAGCATAAAGGCGGCCGCCACGCCGCGGCCATCGGCGATACCGCCAGCCGCAACCACGGGAATATCGACCGCATCGACAACCTGTGGCACCAGTGCCATCGTCGAGGTCTCGCCAATATGGCCGCCTGATTCGGTACCCTCGGCAACCACGGCAGTGGCTCCACGACGCGCCACGAGACGCGCCAGCGCCACCGAGGCAACGACCGGGATGACCTTGATGCCCGCCTCGTTCCACGCCTTCATGTACTTGGTGGGATTGCCGGCACCCGTCACGACGACCGGCACCCGCTCGTCAATCACGACCCGCGCGACCTCGTCGGCAAACGGGCTCATGAGCATGACGTTGACGCCAAAGGGCTTATCCGTCCTGGCGCGCAGCTCATGAATCTGGTCGCGCAGCCAGTTGGCGTCGGCGTTCATGGCCGCGATAATCCCTAAGCCGCCCGCCTCGGACACTGCGGACGCCAGCGAGGCGTCGGCGATCCAGGCCATACCGCCCTGGAACACGGGCTTTTCGATGCCGAGCAGATCGCAGAGAGGAGTCTTGAGCATCTCTACTTCTCCAATGCCGCCTCGACCGTATCGGCGAACTCGCCGACCGTCTTGGGGTTCTCCTCGGTATCGAGCTGGATGCCAAACTCGTCCTCAACGGCGACGAGGATCTCGACGGTGCCCAGACTGTCGAGACCAATCTCCTCGAGCGTGGACTCGGGCTTCATCTCGACGTCGTCAAGACCGGCGGTCTCGCGGATAACATCGCAAACGCGCTCGAAGGTCTTCTGATCTGCCATGGTAGTTCTCCTTTGTTTGTGCCCTAGGGGCGTTTTTATTTCCTATGTGCGACTACTTCCAACGAAGTAGATAGCCACCTATATCCAGACCGGCGCCAAATCCAACGAGGGCGATGGTGTCGCCCGTGTGAAGTGCACCGGCGTTTGCCAGCCGGTCGAGGGCAAGCGGAATGCATGCGCTCGAAATGTTGCCGGTCTCGCGCAGCGTTCGAACCACGCGCTTGTCTGGCACACCGAGGCGCTTGACCGCCTGACTCAGGATTCGTTCGTTAGCCTGATGGAATACAAAATGGTCGATGTCCTCGACCGAAATGCCCGCATCGCTCGCAAGCTTATGGACCGTGTCGCAAATCGCGTTGACGCCGAACTTGAACACGCGGCGGCCATTCATGGACAGCACGCTCTCGCTATCTGCGGAGGCCTTAAACGGCGAGGTGCCGACCAGACCGGGAACGCACAACGTCTCGACGTCGGGCGCCGTCGAAAGCTCAACGGCAAGGGGGCTGTCTCCCCCAGCCTCAATCACCGCGGCGCCTGCCCCATCGCCAAAGAGCACACAGGTGGCGCGGTCGGTCCAGTCGAGCGCGCGCGTCATCTGCTCGGCGGCAACGACAAGCACATGCTTGGCTCGTCCTCGGGCGATATAGCCCTCGGCAACATCGAGCGCAAATACGAAGCCGGCGCAGGCAGCCGAGACATCGAAGGCAGGGCACGTCGCGCCCAGTCGCTCAGCAACGGCACACGCCTCGGCGGGAACAAGGTGGTCACCCGTCGTCGTCGAGCAGACGATCAGATCCAACTGGCTCGCGTCGATTCCGGACACCTGAAGTGCCCGCTCGCTCGCCGCTACGGCAAGGTCGTCAAGTGACTCGGTGGTGCAGACGTGGCGACTCTTAATACCTGTGCGGGTAAAAATCCACTCATCCGAGGTATCGAGGAACTCGGACAGCTCGTCATTGGAAACACTGCGCTTGGGAAGCGCCGAGCCTGTTCCAAGAATCGTGAAACCCATCACTAACCTCCTTTGAGTTGTTGACGCGTTTACATCGACCAAGAGAGGATAGCGCATTTCAGTCGTTGTTAACGTGTTAACATTAAATTGTCCAAATGCGACAAAGGCTTCACATTGTGTCTCTCTCGACACCATTGCGTTATTCACTTATTCATTAAGGAGGTAGCAGCCGTTATGGATGCCAAATTAACGATAGTCGACGTAACCGGATCGACCAACGATGACCTGCTCGAAGCAGGAAAACAGGGAGCGCCGCACGGAACAGGACTTGCCGCCCGGGCTCAGACAGCAGGACGCGGCCGGCGCGGCCACAAGTGGGATTCAACCGCCGGCAACCTATTGCTTTCGATTGTCCTGCGTCCATGCGTTAATCCTGCGAAGTACTCTGGTCTTGCTGCCGTCAGCGGCCTAGCGGTGCTCGAGGCGCTCGAAAAACAGGGTCTTGCAAACGAGATTGGCCTCAAATGGCCCAACGACCTGGTCGCGCGTGGACGCAAACTCGGCGGCATTCTGGTCGAGGCCGCACGCGATAACGAAGGCAAACCTTTCGCCGTCTGTGGCATTGGTGTCAATGTGAACTATGCGCCCCAAGAGGTGCCCGATGGCGGCCTGCCGGCAATCGGTCTCTCGGACCTTAACGAGAACGTTCCAGCTGTCGACATGCTCCTCGATGAGGTCTATCACGCAGTTATAGACGCTATAGATGCCTGGGCAGAACGCCTCAACGCCATGGAAGAAAACACCGGACCGCTCGCGCCCGTCCACGGCGAATATGTCGCTCACCTCAATTGGATTGGAAAGCACGTTATCGCCCGCTCCCCTGCCGGTGACGAGCTGGCGCGAGGCATCTTTAAAACGGTCGATGGCTTTGGTCGTGCGTGCATCGAAACAGAAGACGGCTTGCGATCCTTCCATTTTGAGGAAGCGTCATTGCGCCCCTTGAGTGAGTAGGTCGCCACAGCCAGCCGCTCGGCAGCCTTACCCGGCGATCCAAACCCATCATGCAAAACAAAAGGGCCCCGCTACCGTAACGGCAGCGGGGCCCTTTAAGCTATGAGCGATATCGCTTAGAGCTTGATGTCGATGTCGACGCCAGCGGGGAGGTCGAGACGCATAAGCGAATCAACGGTGCCCGAGGTGGGGTCGAGGATGTCGATGAGGCGCTTGTGGGTGCGCATCTCGAACTGCTCACGGGAGTCCTTGTTCACGTGCGGCGAGCGGATAACCGTGTACAGGTTGCGCTCGGTGGGCAGGGGGACAGGACCGGAAACGCGAGCACCGGTCTTCTGAGCGGTCTCGACGATGAGCTTCGCGGACTGATCGACGACCTCGTGATCATAGCCCTTGAGGCGAATGCGGATCTTCTGGGTAGCCAACTTAAACCTCCAAAGAGTGCGAGAGATGTTCTCGCGGATTACGTAACAGGGAGCTCGAACTTAGGCGTTCTTGCTCATGACCTCGTCCACGATGGACTTGGGCGCGGGCTCATAAGAGTCGAACTGCATCGTGTAGGATGCACGGCCCTGGGTCTGGGAGCGAAGGTCGGTAGCGTAACCGAACATCTCGCCCAGCGGCACCTTGGCACGGATGAGCTTGCTGTTCTTGCGATCCTCCATGCCCTCGATCTTGCCGCGGCGACCGGAGAGGTTGCCCATAACGTCGCCCATGTACTGCTCGGGGGTCTCGACCTCGACAGCCATGATCGGCTCGAGCAGCTGCGGATCGGACTTCTTGAGGGCGTCCTTGATAGCCATGGAACCGGCGATCTTGAAGGCGGCCTCGGAGGAGTCGACCTCGTGGTAAGAACCGTCGAACAGGGTGACCTTGACGTCGAGGACCGGGAAGCCGGCGATAACACCGGTGTTCAGGGCCTCCTGGATGCCCTTGTCGATGGACGGGATGTACTCCTTGGGCACGACGCCGCCGACGATAGCGTTGACGAACTCGTAGCCGAAGCCCTCCTCCATCTTCTCGAGCTTGATGACGGCGTGGCCGTACTGACCGCGACCACCGGACTGACGGACGAACTTGCCCTCAGCCTTCTCGACGTCGTGACCAGCGGTCTCGCGGTAGGCAACCTGGGGCTTACCGACGTTAGCGTCAACCTTGAACTCGCGGAGCAGACGGTCGACGATGATCTCGAGGTGCAGCTCGCCCATGCCGGCGATGATGGTCTGGCCGGTCTCGTGGTTGGTGGACACCTGGAAGGTCGGGTCCTCCTCGGCGAGCTTGGTCAGAGCCAGGGACATCTTGTCCTGCTCGGCCTTGGTCTTGGGCTCGATGGCAACGTCAATAACGGGCTTAGCGAACTCGATCTTCTCGAGGACGATCTCCTTGCCCTCGGCGCACAGGGTGTCACCGGTGGTGGAGTTCTTGAAGCCGACGCAAGCGACGATGTCGCCGGCGGCAGCGTCGTCACGGTCGATACGCTCGGCGGCGTTCATCTCGAGGATGCGGCCGAGACGCTCGCGCTGACCGTTGGAAGCGTTAACAACGTAGGAGCCGGACTCGGCACGGCCGGAGTAAACGCGGACGTAGGTGAGCTTACCGACGAACGGGTCAGTCATGATCTTGAAGACCAGGCCGGAGAAGGGCTCGTCGAAGGAAGGATGACGCTGGATCTCCTCGCCGGTGTCCGGATCGGTACCGGTGACGGCCTCAACGTCGAGCGGGCTGGGCAGGTAGTCGACGACAGCGTCGAGCAGCTCCTGGACGCCCTTGTTCTTGTAGGCGGAACCCACGAAGACGAGGTTGAGCTCGTTGGCCAGAACGCCCTTGCGCAGAGCAGCCTTGAGCTCCTCGACGGTGAAGTCCTCCTCCATGAGGATCTTCTCCATGAGCTCGTCGTCAAAGCTGGCAGCAGCGTCAAGGAGCTCCTCGCGCTTGGTGGCAGCGATGTCGGCAAACTCAGCCGGGATCTCGTCCATCGGCTCGGGGTAGGTCATGCCCTTCTCGTCGGCCTTGAAGTCCCATGCAGTCATGGTAACGAGGTCGATGACGCCCCAGAAGTTGTCCTCGGCGCCCATCGGGACCTGAGCGGCCACGGCGTTAGCGTCGAGACGATCCTTCATGGTCTCGATAGCGTTGAAGAAGTCAGCGCCCACGCGGTCATACTTGTTGATGAAGGCGATGCGGGGGACGTTGAAGGTGGAAGCCTGACGCCAAACGGTCTCAGACTGGGGCTGAACGCCGGCAACGGCGTCGAAGACGGCGACAGCGCCATCGAGGACGCGCAGGCAGCGCTCGACCTCGGCGGTGAAGTCAACGTGGCCCGGGGTGTCGATGATCTGGATGCGGTAGTCCTTACCGTCCTTGTTCCAGAAGCAGGTGGTAGCAGCGGAGGTAATGGTTACGCCGCGCTCCTGCTCCTGAACCATCCAGTCCATGGTGGCAGCGCCCTCATGGACCTCACCGATCTTGTGGGTCTTACCGGTGTAGTAAAGAATACGCTCGGTCGTGGTGGTCTTACCAGCATCGATGTGGGCCATGATGCCGATGTTACGGGTATCGGAAAGCTTGTACTTAGGCTTAGCCATGTTAGTTCCTTACCTTAACTTACCAACGATAGTGAGAGAACGCGCGGTTGGCCTCGGCCATCTTGAAGACGTCCTCACGCTTCTTGACGGAAGCGCCCAGGCCGTTGGAAGCGTCGAGGATCTCGTTGGCGAGACGCTCGGCCATGGTCTTCTCCTTGCGAGCGCGGGAGAAGTTGACGATCCAGCGGATACCCAGAGCGGTGGAACGACGGGAGTTGACCTCCATCGGGACCTGATAGGTAGCGCCACCGACACGCTTGGGCTTAACCTCGAGCGTGGGCTTGACGTTGTCCATAGCCTTCTTGAAGGTAGCGAGAGCGTCGCCACCCTCGGACTTCTCGGCAACGATCTCGAAAGCGGTGTAAACGATGCGCTCAGCGGTGGCCTTCTTGCCGTCAAGAAGGACCTTGTTGATGAGCTGAGTCACCAGGCGGTTGTTGTAAACGGCGTCAGGCTGAACCTCACGACGATTAGCTGCTGCACGACGCGGCATGTGAAATCTCCTTAAGTGTCTACCGTGCGGCCCTTAGGCGGCACACGGCGAAAGTATCAAAACGTTATCTGGCTTATTTAGCCTTGGGGCGCTTAGCACCGTACTTGGAACGGGCCTGCATACGGTTCTGGACCGGAGCAGCGTCGTAGGCGCCACGGATGACGTGATAACGGACACCAGGGAGGTCACGGACACGACCGCCGCGGACGAGCACGATGGAGTGCTCCTGCAGGTTGTGGCCCTCACCCGGGATGTAAGCAGTAACTTCGATGCCGTTGACAAGGCGAACACGGGCAACCTTACGAAGAGCCGAGTTCGGCTTCTTGGGGCTCGTGGTGAAGACGCGGGTGCACACGCCGCGCTTCTGGGAGTTGTGCTGCAGAGCAGCGTTCTTGGACTTCTTGGGCACGGAACGACGGCCCTGGCGAACCAGCTGGTTAATAGTAGGCAAAGCGTACTCCTTCTCGAATGATTCCAGCTTTCTGTAAAGTGCAACGGCTTGAATCGAGGGGTCAGCATCCCCCTACGAAACACGCAGTTCGATAGGATACGTGCCGTTAGCTGTGTCGTCAACAGACCACGCCGCCGGGCGTATCCCAAAATAGCTATATTTCCGCAAAGCCTCCATAAAAGGAATCCCCGCCTGTGCGCAAGTGCCCATTCCAGCCGTCCATGTAACGCAAAAATGGCCGCTTCCCCTAGTGGGAAGCGGCCTCAAGTCTTACGAATAGACGATGGTAAAGGGTACTTCTGTTTCGGTCTCTCCTGTTGATGTGTACCTCATGCCCTCAAGGGTTACCGAGACCACTTGATTGACATTGATCAGCTTTGTCGGAACCGAGATGTTCTCCCCGCTATTGCGCGTCAGCGAAAAATAGGAATTGTACGCGCCTGCAGCATCGTCTTCGATAATCTGCTCCGATCCATCCTTGTAGGTAACGGTCAACTTTTTCGTGACTGCGTCAATGCCCAGATCATCGATGTGCGTCTGGATGGAAAACGGGCTGATCTCGAGAGGCGTGTCATCGGAGCGGAGTTCCTTAGTATCGACGTACGCTCCAACGCTAAACTCGGGTGTCGATGCCTCGAACGGCTTCGCATCCTCTCCTTCGCCCTCGGTCCACGAGATATTCCAGGTGACCGCATGTTGAAAACCTCGCTCGCGATCCATAGAAGCAAAGTACATCGTGCCATTAATGACAGTATCGCTTGATGTGTCCTTATCAATGGTGCAGCGTGTATCAGCCCATTCCTCGCCGAAGTTCATGCTGGGTGTACCGATGCCTTGTTCTTCTTCACCATAGAGAACAAGTTCGCCTGTCTCTGCTGCCGGCTTGTAGTAGTTAACACCATTTGGATTGGACAGCGTAAACGTCACAGCACCGCAGCCGTTTTGGTCGATAGCCATATCATGAATGTCGAGTGTATAGCCGTTGCCCTCGACGGACAGATTGACCTTCTGTACTGAACCCTCCAAGCTTTGGGGCGCGATACCATCACCAAACTCTCTGGTGTAGGTATATTTAGTCCCCGACGAGCCACCTTGAGTCCAGGTAATGGACTCTCCGTTGCCATGGTTTCCCCAGGCAGAGGCAAAATAACTGGAATTGACGACGGCGTAGGCGACCCCTCCGGTCGCCAGCACTCCGGCAAGGCATCCGATTACGGCAACATACAGAGGCTTCGCGTGACCCTTTCGACGAAGCGGCTCACCCGCAGCGGCATTAAGGACACGATCGGCAAGATCGCTATCGGCTTGGACGGACTCGAAGGCCTGTTTGATTTGGTTGGATTTCACGGTCGCCCTCCTCTAGGATGAACTTGAGTTTCGATCTGCCGCGAGCTAAACGCGTTCGAACTGTCGCGGCTGGTACGTGCAGCAACTCGGCAATCTCTGAAGTCGAGAAGCCCAGATAGTAATAGAGCACGATGGGGATACGGAATCGTTCCGGAAGCCGCATGACATCTGACAGGACGGCCTTGGTCTCATCCTGCGCTGTCGAAAGCGACTCGGCCAGGTTCTCAATATCCTCCACACGCCTCCATGGCTTTCGAAAGAGAGATTTGCATTCATTGATCGTGACCCGGATAAGCCATCGACGAAGATGTTCCCAGCTTTCAAATTGCGCATCGCCTTTGAGTAACTTCAGAAAGACGTCTTGAGCAACATCGTCGGCGTCAGCGCGATCGCGCAGATACGTCAAAGCGATCCGGAACACGACATCCCGGTGGTCTTCGACCGCCTGTCTAAATGCTTGTTCTTCCATAATCACCTCCCGGTGACATTGATGGTTCTTGATGAGGCCCTCACCATAGATACGCTTTGACCGAACGGAATGTTTCAAATTCAAGCAGGAAAAACTACCAAAATAAACCTGTCCTTTTTTGCAAGTGATCAACGGAACGCAACAAGTTGAGCATACGCAAGCGAGCGGCCCCCAGAGCGTACAAGGTGGCATGAAAAAGGCAGGGCATTGACCTTTTGGTCATGCCCTGCCTTTTGAATGACAGATTGTAGCTCTGGGGGCCGCGCAGCGACGGAGGTCGCCGCCGTTCGTTAGAACGGCGGAACTAGTTACTCCTCGTCGTTGTCCTTGGCCTCTTCGGCGTCATCGGTGTCCACGAGCTGGTTGAGCAGCTCGTCGAGGGAAGCCATGTCCTCGTTGATGGCGCCGTTGGCGGGAGCCTTCTTGTCGTCGATCGGAGCGCCCAGGAGCTCCTCGTCGGCGTCGGCGTGATGCGTCGGCGTGGCGGAGGTGCCCAGCAGGATGTCGTCCGGACCGTCGGGGCTAAAGACCATCTGCAGCAGCTGCGAGAGGTCTTCCTCGTCGGCAACGTCGTCGTTGTTCTCGAGGATGTAGAGCAGGTCGTGGGCCTCCAGGCCGTCACGGAGCTCCTCGATCGCCTTGGCACCGATACCATCGATACGCAGCAGATCCTCCTCGGACTTGCCGACCAGGTCGCCGACCGTCTCGATGCCGACCTCGCTGAACTTGTTGGTCCAGCGCTGCGACACGCCCAGGTCGTCGAACAGGTACAGGCGAGCCTTCTCGGCAGAGATGGTGTGGCCGTTGCGGGTGAACGAACCGTCAGCACCACCGAACTCGTCGTAGCCGGCCCAGTCGAGCTGCTGCGGGAGCTGCTCGTCCAGATCCTTGAGCTCCACAGGAGCCCACTCGGGCAGCGACTTGGCGTTGGGCGAAGCCGGGCCGTCGATGTCCACGTAGCCGTCGGCCGTGCGATACGTCAGCTTGGCGTTGGCGTACGGCTTGAGGCCGGTACCAGCCGGGATCTTCTTACCGACGATGACGTTGGACTTAAGGTCGAGCAGGTGGTCGACCTTGCCCTCGATGGCAGCCTCGGTAAGGACGCCGGCGGTACGGATGAACGAAGCGCTCGACAGCCAGGAGTCGATGTTGGACGCGACCTTGAGCGTACCCAGGATGACGGGCTCGGCCACGGGAGCCTGACCGCCCAGACGGGCAACGCGCTCAACCTCGTCGGCGAACTCGTAGCGGTCGACGTACTGACCAAGCAGGTACTTGGAGTCGCCGGGGTTGGTGATCTGAACGCGACGCAGCATCTGACGTGCGAGCACCTCGATGTGCTTGTCGTTCAGGTCAACGCCCTGGCTGGTGTAGACGTCCTTAACGCTCTCGACGAAGGTGTGCATCGTCGACTCGATGTCGGTCAGCTTGCGCAGGTTGCGGAAGTTGACGAAGCCCTTGGTGATCTGGTCGCCAGCGCGAACCTCGCAGCCGTCCTCGATCTCGGGCATGAAGCGCACCGAAGCGGGGACGCGACGCTCGTCGAGGACACGGGTGTGATCCTCGGAGTCGGTGAGCGTCAGCACGTACTCGGACTTCTCGGGCTTAATCGAGAGGTGACCAGAGTACGGAGCCAGCTCGGCCTCGCGACCCAGGATCTTCTCGTTGACGTTGCCGACGATATCGAACATACGGCTGACCGTAGGCAGACCCTGCGTAATATCGTCGACGCCAGCGACGCCGCCGGAGTGAATGGTACGCATCGTAAGCTGCGTACCGGGCTCGCCGATGGACTGGGCGGCAATAATGCCGACCGCGGTACCGATGGCGACCGGACGACGGGTGGAAAGATCCCAGCCGTAGCACTTCTGGCACACGCCGTACTTGGAGCGGCAGGTGAGCAGCGCGCGAAGCTTGACCTTCTTAAGGCCGGCATCGACCATCTTCTGGATGTCGGCGACCTTCTCGATGTAGCCGTCCTGCTCAAAGAGCACGGTGCCATCGGGGGCCACGACGTCCTCGATGAAGCAACGGCCGACGAGGTCGGTGTTGAGGTCGGTGGTGCCGGGGATGATGAGGTTGTAGGTGACGCCCTCGTGCGTACCGCAGTCCTCCTCGCGGACGATGACGTCCTGGGCCACGTCGACCAGACGACGGGTCAGGTAACCAGAGTCCGAGGTGTGGGATGCGGTATCGACCAGGCCCTTACGGGCGCCGTAGGTCGAAATGAAGTACTCGAGCGGCAGCAGGCCCTCGCGGAAGTTCGCCTTAATGGGAAGGTCGATCGTCTCGCCGGACATGTCTGCCATCAGGCCACGCATGCCGCCGAGCTGACGCAGCTGGGTCTTAGAACCACGGGCGCCGGAGTCGGCCATCATGTAGAGCGGGTTCTCCTCGTCGAACAAGTCGAGCATGAGCGCTGCGACCTTATCGGTACAAGCGGTCCACTCGTTAACGACTTCGATGTGGCGCTCCGTCTCGTTGATGAAGCCCTCCTCGAAGTACTCGTTGATCTGGTCGACGTTGGCCTGGGCGCGATCGAGCAGCTCCTGCTTCTCGGCAGGGATGAGAGCGTCCCACACCGAGATGGTGAGGCCGGCGCGGGTAGCGTAGTGGAAGCCGGAGTACTTGATGGCGTCGAGGATCGGACCGACCTTGGCCTCGGGGTAACGATCGCAGCAGTCCGCAACCAGCTTGGCCACGTCGCCCTTGACCATCTTGTAGTTCATGAACTCATAGTCTTCGGGCAGGCACTGGCGGTTGAAGATGATGCGGCCGATAGAGGTCTCGAAGCGCGCGGTCTTGTTGCCGGTGACGTCGTAGTCGACAAACTCGTTCTTGCCGTTCTTGACGCGGAAGATACGGGTGCCGTCCTCGTTGATGACATTGGCGTCGGCAGCGGACACGCGGACCTGAATCTTGGCCTGCATGTCGACCTCGGAGCGGCAGTCATAGGCGTGCAGCGCGTCGTCGAAGCTGGCGAACACGTGGTTCTCGCCCGGCAGACCGTCGCGGACCTGGGTCAGGTAGTACACACCGATGATCATGTCCTGCGAGGGGATGTTAACCGGCTTGCCGGATGCCGGCGAGCGCAGGTTGTTCGCAGAGAGCATAAGCACGCGAGCCTCGGCCTGAGCCTGGCTGGACAGCGGCACATGGACAGACATCTGGTCGCCGTCGAAGTCGGCGTTGAAGGGCGAGCAGACCAGCGGATGCAGGTGGATAGCCTTGCCCTCGACCAGCACCGGCTCAAAGGCCTGGATGGACAGACGGTGCAGGGTCGGTGCACGGTTGAGCAGCACGACGCGGCCGTCGATGACCTCTTCGAGGATATCCCACACAAAGGTGGCACCGCGGTCGATAGCGCGCTTGGCGCCCTTGATGTTCTCGACCTTGCCGAGCTCGACCAGGCGCTTCATGACGAAGGGCTTGAAGAGCTCCAGCGCCATGGTCTTGGGCAGACCGCACTGGTGCAGCAGCAGCTTGGGGTCGGTAACGATAACCGAACGGCCGGAGTAGTCGACACGCTTGCCCAGCAGGTTCTGACGGAAACGACCCTGCTTGCCCTTGAGGGCCTCGGCGAGCGACTTGAGCGGGCGACCGCCACGGCCAGAGACCGGGCGACCACGGCGGCCGTTGTCGAACAGGGCGTCCACAGACTCCTGGAGCATGCGCTTCTCGTTGTTCACGATGATCGCAGGGGCGTCCAGGTCGAGCAGGCGCTTGAGTCGGTTGTTACGGTTGATCACGCGACGATACAGGTCGTTGAGGTCGGACGCGGCAAAGCGACCGCCGTCGAGCTGGACCATCGGGCGCAGATCGGGCGGAATGACCGGGATGACATCCAGGATCATGTTCGCGGGGCTGTTGCCACCCTTCAGGAAGGCGTCAACGACCTCGAGGCGCTTGACGGCCTTCTCGCGCTTCTGCTTCTGGGAATCCTCGTCGGCAATGATGGCCTTGAGCTTCTCGGCCTCGGAAGGAAGGTCGATGGCAGCGAGCAGGTCGCGGACGGCCTCGGCACCCATGCCACCCTTGAAGTACATGGAGTAGTAGCGGGTCATCTCGCGGAACAGCGGCTCATCGGAGATGAGGTCGCGCTCGGTGAGCTTCATGAAGGCGTTGAAGGCGTCCGTGCGGAGCTGCTTCTCGTCCTTGCACTCTTCCTCGATGTCGACGATGCCAGAGGCGATCTCCTCGGGGGTCAGCGGCTCCTCGTCGGAGAACTCGTCAAAGTTCTCGGGGTCGCCCTGCTCCTTGAGGGACTCGATCTGGCGGGCGCACTCGGCATCGATCTCTTCCAGATCGGCGGCGAGCTCCTCGCGCAGGTCGTCAGCGTCGGCCTCGCGAGCCTCGTAGTCAACCTCGGTGATGATGTAGCTGGCAAAGTACAGAACCTTCTCGAGGTCCTTGGACTTGATGTCGAGCATACGGCTCATCGGGAAGCTCGTGGGGCTCTTGAAGTACCAGATGTGGGACACGGGAGCGGCGAGCTCGATGTGGCCCATGCGGTCGCGACGCACCTTGGCCGAGGTGACCTCGACGCCGCAGCGCTCGCAGACGATGCCCTTAAAGCGGATGCCCTTGTACTTGCCGCAGGAGCACTCCCAGTCCTTGGCGGGACCGAAGATCTTCTCGCAGAACAGGCCGTCCTTCTCGGGCTTGAGGGTACGGTAATTGATGGTCTCCGGCTTCTTGACCTCACCGTGCGACCAGGAACGGATCTGGTCGGCGGAGGCAAGGGAGATCTTTACCGAGTCAAAATCAGTAGCTTCGAAATCTGCCACAGTCAACTACTCCTTATCAGTGGTCGTGGCGGCGACAGCCTCGGGTGCCTCGGCGGTCTCGGCATCCTCGGCCTCGACGTCGGTGTCAACGCCGGCGAGCGCAGCCAGGTCGTCGAGAGCAGAGGTCTCCTCGGCGGTCACAGGGGCGGAGGCGTCCTCGTCGGCATCGTGCATGGGCTCGATGTCCAGCGCGAGGGAGCGGATCTCCTTGACGAGAACCTTGAAGGACTCGGGGATACCCGGGACAGGAACGTTCTCGCCCTTGACGATGGACTCGTAGGTCTTGACGCGGCCCACGGTATCGTCGGACTTGACGGTCAGGATCTCCTGCAGGACGTTGGAAGCGCCGTAAGCGTACAGTGCCCAAACTTCCATCTCGCCGAAGCGCTGGCCGCCGAACTGGGCCTTGCCGCCCAGAGGCTGCTGGGTAACCAGGCTGTAAGGGCCAGTCGAACGGGCGTGGATCTTGTCGTCGACCATGTGGCCGAGCTTGAGGATGTAGGACGTACCCACGGTAATGGGCTCGCGGAACTCCTCGCCGGTACGGCCGTCGAACAGACGGGTCTTGCCGCGCTCGTCAAGCTGGGTGACGAACTCGGGGCGCATGTGATCGCCAAAGGCAGCGGTGGCCTTGTTGAGCATGTTCTTGTTGGCACGACGGATGACCTCGGCGATCTCGTCCTCCTTGGCGCCGTCGAAGACGGGCGTCGCGGTGAAGAACGGACCGGGGACGTACTTGTCGGAGTCGGCCTGCTCGGTATCCCAACCGCAGGCAGCAGCCCAGCCAAGGTGGCACTCGAGCAGCTGGCCGACGTTCATACGCGAAGGAACGCCCAGCGGGTTGAGGATAACGTCGATCGGGGTACCGTCAGCCATGTAGGGCATGTCCTCGACCGGCAGAACGTTACAGATAACACCCTTGTTGCCGTGGCGGCCGGCGATCTTATCGCCCTGCTGGATCTTACGACGCTGGGCGACGTAGACGCGCACCTGCTCGTTGACGCCGGGGGCCAGGTCGTCGCCGTTCTCGCGGCTAAAGCGGACGACGTCGATGACGCGGCCGTAAGCGCCGTGAGGCATCTTAAGGGAGGTGTCACGGACATCGTGGGCCTTGGCACCGAAGATGGCGCGCAGCAGGCGCTCCTCGGCGGTCAGAGCGCTCTCGCCCTTAGGCGTGACCTTACCGACCAGGATGTCGCCAGGGCCGACCTCGGCGCCGATGCGGATGATGCCGTCCTCGTCGAGGTTGGCAAGCATGTCCTCGGAGAGGTTCGGGATCTCGCGGGTGATCTCCTCGGGGCCGAGCTTGGTGTCGCGGGCGTCGATCTCGTGACGGGTGATGTTGATGGTCGTCAGCAGGTCCTCGGCCACCAGGCGCTCGGACACGACGATACCGTCCTCGTAGTTAAAGCCTTCCCACGGCATGTAGGCCACGGTGAGGTTCTGGCCCAGTGCGAGCTCGCCGTGATCGGTCGAAGGACCGTCGGCCAGGGGCTCGCCCTGCTCAACGGTGTCACCGACGCGCACGAGCGGACGGTGGTTGATGCAGGTGGACTGGTTGGAGCGCTGGTACTTGGCCAGGTGATACTCGTCCATGCCGCCGGCATGCTTGACGATGATCTTGGCGGCGTCGGCAAAGATGACCTCGCCGGCGTTCTTGGCCAGGGTGACCTCGCCGGAGTCCAGAGCGGCGCGACGCTCCATGCCGGTACCGACATAGGGAGCGGCGGGGTGAACCAGCGGCACGGCCTGACGCTGCATGTTAGCGCCCATCAGCGTACGCTTGGCGTCGTCGTGCTCAAGGAACGGAATCAGCGTGGCTGCGACGGACAGCATCTGACGCGGCGAGACATCCATGTAGTCGACGTCCTCGACAGGCACGTCGGCGGGAGCGCCGAAGGAGCCGTCGAAGTCGCGGGTACGGGCGATCACGGTGTGCGGACGGACGATCTTGCCCTCGGCATCGGTCGTGATGAACTCGTTGGTCTTGGGATCGAGCGGCGTGTTGGCCGGCGCGATGACGTGCTTCTCTTCCTCGTCAGCGGTCATCCAGTCGATCTGGTCGGTGGCAACGCCGTTCTCGACGCGACGGAACGGGGCCTCGATGAAGCCATACTCGTTGACGCGGGCGTAGAGGGCGAGCGAGCCGATCAGGCCGATGTTGGGGCCTTCGGGGGTCTCGATCGGGCACATGCGGCTGTAGTGCGAGTTGTGAACGTCGCGGACGGCCGTCGGCACGTTGGTGCGGCGGCTGGAGCCGGACTTGTGGCCGGCAAGACCACCAGGGCCGAGTGCGGACAGACGGCGCTTGTGGGTCAGACCGGTCAGGGGGTTCGCCTGGTCCATGAACTGCGAGAGCTGCGAGGAACCGAAGAACTCCTTGATGGAGGCCACGATCGGGCGGATGTTGATGAGCGACTGCGGGGTGATCTCGTCGATGTCCTGGGAGCTCATGCGCTCACGGACGACGCGCTCCATACGGCTCATGCCGATACGGAACTGGTTGGCGACGAGCTCGCCGACGGTGCGGATGCGGCGGTTGCCGAAGTGGTCGATGTCGTCGACCTTGAAGCCCTGCTCGCCGGCAGCGAGGGACAGGAGGTAGCGCAGCGTCGCGACGATATCCTCGTCGGTGAGCACCGTGACCTCTTCTTCGGTGGTGAGGTTGAGTTTCTTGTTGACCTTGTAACGACCGACGCGGGCCAGATCGTAGCGCTGCGGGTTAAAGAGCAGGCCCTCGAGCAGGCTGCGGGAAGCGTCCACGGTGGGAGGCTCGCCCGGGCGCAGGCGACGGTAGATCTCGATGAGGGCGTCCTCGCGGGTAAGGGCGGTGTCGCGCTCCAGGGTGCGCTTGATCACATCGGAGTTGCCGAGCAGCTCGATGATGTCGTCGTTGGTGACGGCGATGCCAAGGGCGCGCAGGAACATCGTGGCGCTCTGCTTGCGCTTACGGTCGATGGAGACCATGAGCTGGTCGCGCTTGTCGACCTCAAACTCAAGCCAGGCACCGCGGGACGGGATGATCTGGGCCTTGTAGATCTGCTTGCCCGAATCCATCTCGGAGCTGTAGTACACGCCCGGGGAGCGGACGAGCTGCGAGACGACGATACGCTCGGTACCGTTGATGATGAAGGTGCCCTGATCGGTCATCATGGGGAAGTCTCCCATGAAAACGAGCTGCTCCTTGATCTCGCCGGTCTCCTTGTTGGTGAGACGGACGTCGGTCAGAAGCGGAGCCTGATAGGTCATATCCTTCTCGCGGCACTCCTCGACGGTGTGCGCGGGGTCGCCGAACTGATGCTCGCCGAAGGTAACCTCGAGAACATGGTTCTGGCTCTGGATGGGGCTGGATTCCTTGAACGCCTCACGAAGGCCCTCGTCCTTAAAACGCTCAAAGGATTCCCTTTGAACAGAGATAAGGTTGGGGAGCTCCATGGCCTCCGGGATTTTCCCGAAGCTGACGCGCTTGCGCTCAGTGGCAGTGTATGCGTAGGTCACCAGGTTTTTCCTCCTTCACGGAAATGCTCGGTGGGTTGGCGAGGCATAGCTTCGCCAGTTATCGCAACCTAATAGTTTATCAGGTACCGACCGTTGGGCAAGAAAAGCCTTGACGCGATTGAGTTTTTGGAGTAGCAAAGTTTTTCGGCAGAAAATATGCAGGTAGATGTATGTGTATCGAACATCTGTTCATATATTTTCTGTGAACAGAGAGCCAGCAATCGCAGCTCTTATAAAAAACGGGCGCGAACCGAGGTCCACGCCCGTAAATGTCGGTGCCCGAAGGCTTACTTGCGCATCAATCCGCCGCGCTCGTCGATGGCGTCCCAGAAGGCATCGGCAAAGCGGGGGTCGTTTGCAGCCATGAGGGCGTTAGTGGCCATCCAACCAGAGGGAGTGCCAGTGTCGTAGCCCGACAGCGGGTCGATGACGACGGCGTACATGGCCTCGCGGTCGAGCGAACGGGCCATGGCGTCGGTGAGCTGGATCTCGCCGCCCTTGCCGGCCTGCTGATCTGCCAGCAAGTCCATGACCAGCGGGCTCAGCAGGTAGCGACCGACGATGTACAGGTTGGACGGAGCCGCCTCGGGAGCGGGCTTCTCAACCAGACCGCCGATACGCCAGACAGCGCCCGGCTCGGCATCGGCAACGCCCTCGGCGCCCTCGAGCGAACCGACGCGCTCGCCGGCGATAACGCCGTAGCGGCTGACTTCCTCGGGCGAGCAAGCAGCGACGGCGATAACCGAAGCGCCACCGTGCTCCTTGGAAACGGCGAGCATCTTGTCGCAGATATCGCGGTTAGGCACAACGTAGTCGCCCAGAAGAACCAGGAAGTTCTCCCCTGCCACGGCGTCGGCAGCAGAGCGAATAGCATGGCCGAGGCCCTTGGGCTCGTACTGATAACGGAAGTCGACCGGCATACCGCCAGCGTGGGCGACGGCATCGGCATAGGCGTTCTTGCCGCGCTCGCGCAGCAGGTTCTCGAGCGAGCGATCGGGCTGGAAGTAGTTCAGTAGCTCGGGCTTACCGGGAGAAGTAACGATGATGGCATCGTCGACCTCCTCGGGCTCGAGCGCCTCCTCGACGACGTACTGAATGACGGGCTTGTCGAGCACCGGCAGCATCTCTTTGGGCGTGCACTTGGTGCCAGGCAGAAAACGCGTGCCAAGACCGGCGGCGGGGATGATTGCCTTCATGTTATTCAAAGATCCTTTCGCAGGCGCAAAAGCGCCCCATGCGTGCGGCACACAGCCGCAGACCAAATTGCGATACTCAAGCATCTTACCGCTGGAACTATATGTCGCTACAAGGCAGAGACAATTCTTCAGCAGGTCAACGCAAATTATTGCTCGAATGGTGCAATTTTATTGCCCAACGGCAGGGCACCCGATACGACCCAAATCACAGAACATGGCAGTTTGAGCAACCGATGCCGAGGGACCGATAAACAAAAAAGACGGGGCTCGCAATGCGAACCCCGTCTGCAAAGGAATCTGGCGAGAAAGCCTGATTACTTGAGGGTGACAGCAGCGCCAGCAGCCTCGAGCTTCTCCTTGGCAGCCTCGGCGTCCTCCTTCTTGGCACCCTCGAGAACAGCCTTGGGAGCGCCCTCGACGACCTCCTTGGCCTCCTTCAGGCCAAGGTTGGTGAGCTCACGGACGGCCTTGATGACCTGGATCTTGTTGTCGCCGAAGCCCTCGAGCACGACGTCAAACTCGGTCTTCTCCTCGGCCTCAGCAGCGCCAGCAGCGGGAGCGGCGACAACAGCAGCAGGAGCAGCGGCGGAAACGCCGAAGGTGTCCTCGATAGCCTTGACGAGCTCGGAAGCCTCGAGAAGGGTCATTTCCTTAAGAGCATCGATGATCTCATCGGTGGTAAGCTTAGCCATTTCTAAGTCCTTTCGGTTTCCGTGCGGATGCACGGAGATCAGTTAAAACACGGCGCGAATGCGCCAGGGGTGCGGCGTTGCCGCCGCGGGTGAAAACAGCAACTAGGCTGCCTTCTGCTCGGAGACCTGCTGGATCGAACGAGCGAGACCAGAGGAAACGCCGTTGACGCAGACAGCGATGTCGCGAGCGAAACCGGAGATGAGACCGGCGATCTGGCCGAGAAGCTGATCCTTGGTGGGCAGCTCGGCGATAGCCTTAACATCATCAGCGGAAACGGCCTTGCCGTCGGAGATACCGCCCTTGATCTCAAGGACGCCCTTGGACTTAGCAGAGAAGTCCTTAAGGGCCTTAGCGGCCTCGACCGGCTCGGTCTCGTAGAACACATAAGCGACGGGGCCGGCGAGGATCTCGTCGATCTCGGGCTGCTCCTGGTTCTTGAGAGCGATCTTGACCAGGTTGTTCTTGTAGACCTTCATCTCGGCGCCGCACTCGCGAAGCTGATGACGCAGCTCCTGAGCCTGCTTAACCGTCAGACCGTTGTAGTTGACGACGAACAGACCGGCGTTCTCGGCGATACGGGACTCGATCTCTGCAACCTTGTCGATTTTGTACTGCTGGGGCATGAATTACACCTCCTCGAATTCTTTCCGGGCACGGTCCGCCACAAGGACGTGACGGGGGCATGTCCAAAAAGAAAGCCCCCGCGCTGCATGAGCGACGGGGGCGAGAAGACATATCTACTCGACCACCTCGGCTGGCGGGATATCCCATTAAGCTCGCGGGCGATGCCCGTTTGCACCGGCTGTCTCTGGCAGCGGATTCGTGCGTGAACCGAAAGTATTATGGCGGGGACCCCGGCGTCGGTCAACGGGAAACCGGGCTGCACACAATTCCACCATCCGGCCGCGCCGCCGAAGGCCAGGCGCAAGGTTTTCGCTCGGTCAGGTCCTGGGCTCGCACGAAGAGCACATTAAGTGCTCTTCGGCTCGTGCGGAATCTACGAAAACCTTGCGCCTGGCCTTCGGCGGCGCGGCCTGCGGTGACTTTGGGGCAGCCCGGTTTCCCGTTGGCCGGCACCCCCACTCATAAGCCTTAAGTCGGTGGGCTGATGATTTTGGGTCCCGTTGGGCTACAGAGTTGAAACGAAGGTGGACAGGCGGCGGAGACCTTCGTCCAAATCCTTGTCGGAGACGCAGTAGCTGAGGCGGATGTGGCCTTCGGTGCCGAAGCAGTCGCCCGGGACTAGGGCTACGTTGGCCTCTTTGATGGCTTTGATGCAGAAGTCTTCGCTGGTTAGGCCGAACTTTTTGATGCTCGGGAAAGTGTAGAAGGCTCCTGCGGGCTCTACTACGTCGAGGCCCATGGCGTTTAAGGCTGCGAGTACGCGTTCGCGGCGGGCTCGGTAGACTTTGAGCATGGGGGTTGGGTCGACGGTCAGGGCTCGGGCTGCGGCGTCCATTTCGAAGGAGACAGCACTCGATACTAAGTATTGGTGAGCCTTTGCGATCTCGGCGATGACGGGGGCTGCCGCTGCGAGCCAGCCCAAGCGCCAGCCGGTCATGGCCCAGGGCTTGGAGAAGCTCTCGATGACGACCGTCTGCTCACGCAGCTCCGGGTGGCGCTGGGCAAAGCGCTCGTAGCCATCCACATAGACCAGACGGTTGTATACGTCGTCGCAGACTACGTAGATGCCCGCCTGCTCTGCCACGCGCGCCACGGCGTCGAGCGATGCCGTGTCGAGGATGCAACCCGTGGGATTGTTGGGCGAGCAGATGACGATGGCCTTGGTCGCCGGCGTCACGCAGGCGCGAAGCGCGTCCTCGTCAATCTGAAATTGCGCAGGCTCCGTATCCAGAAAGACCGCCTTGGCGTGGTTGGCCACGACGATGCTTTCGTACAGGCCAAAGGCCGGCGTGGGGATGACGACCTCGTCGCCGGGGTTGAGCATAGCCATAAATGTTGCCGACAGGGCCTCGGTCGCACCGTCGGTCAGGACGACCTCGTCGGCCGAAAACGCAAGGCCCGCTTCGCCCATATATGCGGATAGCGCCTCGCGCAGGGCGGGGCGACCGTTGTTGGGCGGATAGTGCGTGTCACCGCGGTCCAGTGCGGCGGTTACCTCGGCGCTAATCACGTCGGGCGTGGGAAAATCAGGCTCGCCAAGCGCAAGCGCGATGCATCCTGGGTGCTGGGCGGCGAGCGCGTTAATCCGACGGATGCCGGAGGGCTTAAGCGTGGCAAGCGAGGTGTTCATAGGCAGACGCATGGCGTTCCTTTCGTAAGGGTTGCACTAGGATAGCGCGCCCAGCGCCACCAGACGGTGTAACCTAAACGGAAACGAGCCGGAAAGGAGATGGCATGGAGACGACCGCGCGCGGCGATGTACCAAAAACACTGCACACCATTGCGTATATCAGTATTCCCAATAGCGCCGATCTTGATTTTTTGCTCTGGGACCTGCAGGATGCCATCGCCGCCTATGCTCAACTTTCCGGCACCGCACTCCCCCGCCCGGTCGACTTGAAGGCAAATGACGCCGGCAGCGTTGCCGATGGCATCGTGCTGGCCATTGAAGATGTGGCTGACGATGAGACGTTGACAGCTATCGAGCAGACGCTTGAGCGCTTTGGCGGTACGGGAACGCGCGTCTATGCCGCGATTCGAGCCGCACAAGAGGGCACTGAGCAGGCGCGTGGGGCCGCCGTTCGCCTGCACAAGGCATGTGAGCGCCATGACCAATTGTGGTGTGGCGGCGTTGCCATCTGCGCCGGCAGCGGCATCGCAGCGCTTCGCCATTCCCCACGCATGGGACTCTTGCGGCGACCATTTTCGGAAGCGATGGATAAGCTTGTGGGCGCTGTGCGCATGGGCTGCTCCGTCGAGCATGCACAGCGACTTGGCGGCGGCAATGCCGCCAACGTCGACGCCGACGGCATGGTTTGCGCCGAGCCAGCCGTGCCCGCGCCGGTCTGGCGAGGCGTTCTGAAACACCTCGGCGCCCACACTCAATCAATAATCTAAATTAATGAGCTGCCCAGTCAACGGCTTCACTCCAACGCTCGACAAGCCGCTCCAAACGCCACGCCGCGTTGGCAGGACTTGTCGAGGGCAGGACGATGGCGGGCAGCCCCGTCCGATCTTGCAAGTAGCGTTTGTAGAGTCGCCCTGCCGTGCCGCCGTTACAGACAACGGCCTCGATCGGCGCGGCATCGGTAATGCACTCGATATGTGCCGGCACAACGTTGCGAATGCTCGCGTCACTCGAGCCCTTAATGTCGCAGCCCTCAATCACATCCCACAGGGCTACGCCGCCGTTCAGCAGCATGGATCGCTTGGCGGCAATCGAGGCGTCGAGCGTCGCAGGCTCGCTGCCTGCCAAAGGGTCGCCCTCGTTGGGCGGCACGGGCACACCGAGACACGCGGCCATCACGCGCCAAAAGCGATTCTGAGGGTTGCCGTAATAAAAGGCATTGGCGCGCGAAAGCACCGAGGGAAACGACCCCAGCACCAAAACGCGCGAGTGCTGGTCGAACACGGGCTCAAACCCATGCTCAATATGTTGATAGCCCACGTCGGACGCAGCCATGGCCTAGGCCCTCAACAGATAGCGCACCTCGTAGGGCGCAAGCTCAAGGGAGCCCGCCAGCTCGACCGTGGGCACGCCGTCGCCAAGCAGGTCGACGAAGGAGCCGTTGAGCTCGCCGGCGCCAAAGGTGTAAGGCTCGTCCACGGCGTTCACCGCCACGAGCACCGTCGCGCCGTCACAGGCGCGCTCGAACAGCAGCTGCTTGTTCTGGATCACCACGTTGCGATAGGCACCGTAGTTGAGAGCACGGGCAGCCGCGTCGTCGGCCGAGCGAAGGTGCGCAAGCCGCGTGATGAACGCCGTCAGCTCGTTGGGCGCAGGCTCATCGAGCGCAGGGCGCAGCGCCCAGTCGCCATCGGGGCCGCCCTTTTCGCCAGCAATTCCCCACTCGCTGCCATAGTAGACGCACGGGATGCCTGGCATGCCAAAGAGCATGCCGTAGGCAGGACGTAGACAGGACTTGTCGGTGAGGATGCTCGCCAGGCGCGGTACATCGTGGTTGTCGACAAACGACAGCAGATGTTTGCCGCGGTAGATGCACCACGGATCGCCGCCAAACTGGCGGTGCAGCGAATGGGCGATCTCGAACATATTGACCGAGTTAAAGCTGGAGTACAGGCCCTTGTAGCACTCGTAGTTGGTGCAGGAGTCGAGCATCTCGTCGTTGACGATCTGGTTGTAGTCGTCGTGGAGCGTCTCGCCGATCAGCACAAAGTCGGGCTTGAGCTCACGGGCAAAGGCGTGCAGGCGGCGCATAAAGTCGCGGTCGAGCATATAGGCAACGTCCAGGCGCAGGCCGTCGACGCCAAAGACGTCGGCCCAACGGCGCACAGACTCGAGCAGGTAATCGACCACAGCGGGATTTTGCAGGTTGAGCTTCACAAGCTCAAAATGGCCTTCCCAGCCCTCGTACCAAAAGCCGTCGCCATAGCAGGAATCTCCGTCAAAGCTAATATGGAACCAGTCCTTGTAGGGCGAGTCCCACTTGCGCTCCTGCACATCGCGGAAGGCCCAAAAGCCGCGACCGACGTGGTTGAAGACGGCATCAAGCACCACGCGGATGCCATGGGCGTGCAGCGTGTCGCATACGGCGGCAAAGTCGGCGTCCCCACCCAGGCGACGGTCGATATGGCGCAGGCTGCGCGTGTCGTAGCCATGGCTATCGGACTCAAGCGGAGGGTTGATCAGCACGGCACCGATACCGAGCTCCTGCAGGTAATCGGCCCATTGGGCGATTTTCATGATGGGGGCATCGGGATTGGACGCGGTACCGGCAGCTTGGGAGAGCTCGTCCTCGGCAACGGGCGCGACGTTCTCGCGCGGAGCTCCACAAAAACCCAGCGGATAGATCTGGTAGAACGTCGTCTCGTATGCCCACATAGCAACCTCCCGGTAAGCCCAACACAACGACATCCATTGTATGCCCAGCTTGTATCCTCTCCCCCAAAATAAGTTGCGGTGGAATAGTTCCTGCTTTGGCCTTCAGAGGCCTTAAACAGGAACTATTCCACCGCAACTGATGAGAGGACGTGATTAGGCAACGGGTTTGGCACGGCGTATGGCCGGGAACAGTACGGTGATGGCGAGGATGACGCCCACGACGGTAATCGCCCCGCCCACGAAGCCAATCCAAGCGATACCGGGACCCGAAACCACGGCTCCGCCGATCGCGGTGCCCGTGCCGATACCAAGGTTAAACAGGCCCGAGAAGATCGACATGGCGACGGCCGACGAGTCCGCCGGCGTGTACTTGATGAGCTCGGCCTGAAACGCCACGTTAAAGGCCGTGGCGCAGCAGCCCCATAGTGCGCAGACGGCAAGCACCAACACGAGCGCCGAGGCTGCGGGGGCCATAAGCAGCAGAGCCACCGGCACGCCGGAGAGCGTGATAGCCAAGAACGGGAAGCGATGCCCATCGAACAGGCGGCCAAACAGCCAGCTTCCGAGCAGACCAGAACAGCCAAACGCCGTCAGCGTCATGGTGATGGCACCCGCATCGACGTGCGCGACCTGCGCCAGGAAGGGCTCGATATAGCTGTAGCTTGCGTAATAGCCGGTCGCCATAAAGACCGTGACCGCGTAGAGCGCGATCAGGAACGGGTTCTTGAACAGCTCGGGCAGCTGCTTAACGGTAAAGCGCTCACCCGCCGGCATGGCCGGGAACACCGCTGCCTGGTACACCACCGCGGCGGCAGAGAAGACCCCGACCACGGCAAACGTCATGCGCCAGCCCACGGCCAGGCCGATGGCACGACCGAGGGGCAGGCCGAAAATCTGCGCGATAGACGAGCCCGTGGCGATCATGCTGATGGCGAGCGCCCCGTGGCGGGCGTCAACCAGGCGCGAGGCCATAATCGAGGCGACCGACCAGAACACGGCATGTGCGCAAGCGACCACCAGGCGCGCACAGACCAGGATGGGATATGTCGGTGCCACAGCGGACAGGAACTGACCCAGAGAAAACACGGCGAGCACGCCGAGCAGCATCCACTTGAACTCAAAGCGCGAGGCAAACACCATGAGTGGCAGCGACAGCAGCATGACGCCCCAAGCATAGACCGAGATCATGATGCCTGCCTGGGCCTCGGTGAGCGAGAACGATGCGGCGATATCAGTCAGAAGGCCGATGGGCATAAACTCCGACGTGTTGAACACGAACGCGCAGCAGGCGAGCCCGATAAGCGGGAGCCACTGACTGAGTGCGATACCACCTTGCTTTGTTTGAGCCATATAGGAAAACCTCTCCGATCATCTAGAGCGGTGGGCGATTATAGCAATGAGAAGTCTATAAAATGAGCAACAAAAGAATTCTTGGAAAACGATCGTTAACAGATGGCGCGCCAATTCTGCTTAGAAAGCAAGGTACGCAGAAACTCAATGTCGAAAACGCGGCTTCATCTTCGGGCTATCGCGCCTGCTCGGATACGCACAAGGACACCCCCATGAGCACGTCAATTTCGAGCCAACTCGCAACCGCACAATGAACTAGCAAAAGCAGCATATAAGCAAACGCCCCATAATAAAGTCCCTCATGTACAAGCGCCGTCACTGAAAGTGCCGACGGCAGCGCCGCACTCGAAACTACCCATCCAACAAGAACCTGGATAGCGCAACTTGCAACCAGGTTCCATGCCACCAGCAGCGTTGCGGGACGCGCGATTTCCCTGCAGGAGGAACGAAGCACCGTGACCGAACGCATGATGTAGCGTGGTGCAAACCGAATGCCTCGTAGTCCCCTCTGCTCCACGTCCGCATCTTCAATTAACACGAATACGAACGACGCGGAAAGAAGCGTCACGATTACTGCCACCACAAGCGAGCACAACACCCCGAGCTGGCTGCTCGCAAGCGAGGCAAAGACTACAATTGCCGATAAAATCAAGTGAACCAAATAAATTAGCAGCGCCCCAGAAATCTGGAGGGGAACCGTCGAGGCCAAGAGATAAACCGGAGGGGTTCGAGCAGGTTGCACCGTCTCTTTGGACCGGTCGACGGCAAATAATGAAAAAGCCACATTCGATAGAAGCAGGTTTAAAAAGGCCGCGACCACAGTGCAAATAAGCGTAATGGACGGATTGATATAGGCGAGCTCAGTTGCAACGTTTGATACACCAATTTGAAGCGCGCTCATAACAAACAAGGGGATATATAACGCCATCGTGCAGCCACTCCGGCATCCCTTCGCCCGATCGCCCGATTCCAGAAAGACATTGAAGTTCTCTCGCAAGTTCACTCTATACCCGTTTTCTTACTAGGCAGGGCGAACGAGCGCCAATATAAACGCCGGTCCGCCCATCCATGATTTCTAGTTTTAACGTCCAGACTAGTCTGTCCAGCCGTCGATGTAGTCGCGGTTAAGCTCAAAGTACTGCGCGGCGATGTCTTTCGCCAAGGAGTACGAATTAACGAGCGGGTGCATCGCGAGGCTCTCGACAATGTCGCGCTTCGATCGGTTAACGATGCCACGCGCCACGGTGCGCTCGTAGTACTTGACGCGACGAATCAATTCGAGGTTTCCCGCGGGCACAGAATCGGCTTCGACGCGATGCGGTACACAGCCATCGGTGGAGATATCGCACGTTGACTCGATGACATCTGTATCGAGAAGGCCGGGGATGGCGCCATTGTTGGGGGTGCACAGGATCATCTGCTGCGTCTTGCCAGAGCGAGCAATATCCATGAAACGGAGCGCAACACCTGCGTATCCGCCAGCATCTTTGCCGTACACGTCAAACGTCCACGGCTTGTCGCGGTGAATACCTGTCTCGGCCGCCATGTAGTTGTTTTCGCGCATTCCGTACCACTTCTCAAAGCACGCGAGGCCCTTTTCGAAGTCGTTCTCAATATCGATAGATGCAAGCTCGCTCGTCATTTCTCGATTAATTTCTTCGATTAGTTCGCCGCGCGTCTGGGGCGAAGAGAGAACGTTGGCAACGGCGCGCTCGCGATAGTAGAAATAGTATAGGTACTCATTTGGCACGCATCCGCGATTTAGAACGAGATCCTTCTCGAAGAACCTAAGATCCGTATGAGCATATGCCCCGTCGTCGTGGATCAAGTCGGGCATGATGTCCTCGCCGTCAACCGTCACATTGCGGAAGAACGAGAGGTGGTTGAGTCCATAGCACTCGCCCTGAACCGATGCGGGATCAACGCCTTTATACTCGGCAAACTGATGCAACATGCCCGAGGGGGCATCGCAAATGCCATAAGTAAAATCGTAGCCCATATCGCGTAAGGCCTGAGATACGACGCCAGCGGGATTAGTAAAGTTAAACACCTTGACGCCCGGCTTTGCGTACTTCTTGATTAACTCGCAATACGAAGCAAGCGCAGGGACGGAGCGCATGGCAAAAGACACGCCGGCTGCGCCAGTCGTCTCTTGGCCAAGAACCCCATGTGAGAGAGCAATGCGCTCATCGCGAACGCGCATATGGTCCCCACCGACGCGAATCGTCGTGATCACGTAATCGGCGTCCTTAACGGCCTCGACTGCATCGCCCGTCAATGAAAAATTAAGCGTGGGGCAAAGCATGCCCGAGACATGGGCGGCAAGGCCACCGTAGATGCGCAGCTTCTCGGGATCATTGTCCATAAACACAAGTTCATCGATTCCAAGCGATGACGCCTGCTGGGCTATGCTCTTTGCCAAAAACATGGAGCGGACGCCACCGCCGCCTATGACCGTAAGTTTCATATCGAAACCCCCAATTAGCACATTCAATATTGCATGGTTCGCCTGTGTATGGATATTGTATCCAGCATGGAGGGCCGCTTCCCGCCCCGGCTGCAAGGCGGGAAAGGAATTCCCCAAGGAGTTATTATTTACGCAACGGAAGCGGCCACACACGTCCGGCGGGAAGGGAGCACCGATGGTTGATAAAAAGCAGATTTCCAAGCTCTACTCAGCCGCAAAGCTATCCGAAACCGAGCAAAGCGTACTCGAATACCTGCTCAACAATATCGACACCCTCGATGATATTGGCATAAAACCCGTCGCCATGGCATGCTTTACCAGCATGACGACAGTCATCAGGCTTTCGAAAAAGCTCGGCTACCGTGGCTACCGCGAAATGATGTACGATCTCAAGCACCTTCAGCATGTCTCCCGCGAAATGAATCAATCACTCAAAGACAGTAGCGTCCACTTCGTATGCCACACCGGAGATGTAGACGTATTCATCGCCGCACTGCATCGCAACAGAATGATCGGAGTAAACGGAGAGGGCTTCTCACGCATCGTTGCGCAGTACATGGCGACCAAGCTCGTTGGACTTGGCTTTTTGGCCGTCATACAGGACTTCCTAGAAACCGATCAGTTTGTCGAATCCAACCGAAATACGCTCAGCTGCATGATGCTCATATCCAAATCGGGCCAGACAGAAGCCATCCTGGAAACCGCAAGGGCATGCCACGACGCGGGCATTACGACCCTCGCGTTTACCGGCAACGAAGACAGCGAGCTCGCCAAGACGGCAGACGCGATCTTTACGATACATGACGATCACCCAATGGATCTTAAGAACGTTAAGCCTAACTGCTTTACCGGAAGTTG
Source organism: Collinsella sp. AM15-2 (assembly GCF_003471985.1). Taxonomy (NCBI): domain Bacteria; kingdom Bacillati; phylum Actinomycetota; class Coriobacteriia; order Coriobacteriales; family Coriobacteriaceae; genus Collinsella; species Collinsella sp. AM15-2. The sequence goes on from NZ_QRKO01000002.1 coordinate 174,246, forward strand.
TATTCTCGCATTCGAAGAACTATTGAGTATCTGCCTTGACAATCTAAAACAAGAAGGCTTGGCTCCCTAAATCATGCGATAGGAAGCCAAGCCCTGGAATTGCGCTATGCAATTGAAAGCCACTTGCGCGTTTTACTCGTCACCGAGAACTTCGTGCACCTCAGAAGCGACTTCGCCGACACGAGGACCGTAAATGACCTGGATCGCCTTGTCGCTCAGGCGGATAACGCCCATAGCTTCAAGATTCTTGGTGAACACCTCGTCGTCTGCAACCTTAGAACCATCCTTGACAATCACGCGAAGACGTGAGATGCAGTTGTCAAGATCATCAATGTTGTCGGCTCCACCAAGCGCTTCGACAATGCCAACAGCAAGCGCGCTGTCCTTGGTCGCACGGCCCTGGACTGCCTTCTCGGGAGTGCTATCAGACTCGCCCTTTGCCTCAGCGGCCTTTGCCTCGAACTCGGCTCTGCTGTTGATCAACTCAATATCGTCACCATCGTCTCGACCGGGCGTCTTGATATCGAACTTAGTAATAAAGAACCGGAAGAGGAAGAAAGCTGCCAGGAAAAAGGCGGGGAGCAGAATAAGGTACGGAAGCAGATTAAGCTTCTCGGGGCGGAATAAGAATGGGATCAGGTCCTTGATATTTCCCTGGTACACCGAAACGCCCATTGCCTCCGAGAGAACTTCACCCAGTCCGGAAAGCGGAGCGTAAACGCCAAAGTAGAGCCAGGGGGCGGCAAACAGGAACGTAAAGAGAATAGGCTCCGTAACGCCAAAGAAAACAGTCGAAATCACTGTGGGGATTAAAAGACCAGCAACCTTCTTGCGGTTCTGGGGCTTGGCACAAGACCACATAGCAAGGGCGATGCCCGGGAACAACGCGTAATCGTTAATGCCATAGCCAGCCATGAAGGCCCTAACCAAGAGCTTGTCGCTACTGGGAGAAGCGAGCTGTGCAAGCTGAATAGCGCTATTGCCCACCACGCGCGTTCCGTCGACGACCATGGAGCCGCCAAGCTCAGTCCAATACATGGGCGTCTCGAGCAGCGGATGCAAGCCAAACGGCACAAGGCTCTCGAGCACCCAGCGATAGACAAACGTACCGACCAGACCGGAGCCTTTCACGAACGTCGCAATACCCGAGAAGCATCCACCGATGACGGGCCAAACGAAGTACATGATGCCGCCCAGGACGCCACCGGCGACCAGCGATACAATGGGAACCGTTCGACTGCCCGCAAAAAACGCCAGCGCCGTTGGAAGCTTGGTCTTGTAAAAACGGCCGGTGATCCAGGCGACCAGGCAGCCCACGATAATGCCGCCAAAGACACCAGAGCTGTAGCCAAAAAAGCCGAGCGAGGTAGTGTAGAGTGCGGACTGCTCACTCGCCTGAATGGACGTAAGGCCGACCTTCTGAAGAGCTTCCACCGTTGTATTGTCGGCAGCCAAGCCAGCTGCTCCAAGCAGAATCTCAACCGTCTTGAGCATGGTGAGATAGCAGACAAGGGCAGAAAAGGCAGCCCAGCCCTTCTCTTTGCGAGACAAGGAGAAGGCGCAGCCGACGGCAAACAAAACACCGAGGTTTCCAATGATTACCTCGCCGAGACCCTTAAATACCGAGAAGAACGTAAAGAGCGGCGAAGCGGCATACCAGTCCCAATTAACGCCAAGGGACACAAGGGTCAGTTCGGTCGTAAAAACGCTACCGATACCCAAAAAGAGACCGGAAATGGCAATGAGCGTAATCGGAACGAGCATTGCCTTTCCGAACGATTGGAATTTTTCTTTCATCAATTCCCTCCTCAATGAGCCTCTACAAACGACTATTGCACCCCACGTCCCCACACAGGCGAAACGGAAGACATGTTCGGCAATAGACACAAAGTGATTGTAGAAAGGGGCACACAAAATGCGCATCGGCATCGCGTAATGCGGTTAAATCGACCGACGATTGCAAGTATTTACGAATCCGTAAACGGCAGCAAATAGGCAGCGAACGGCAACCTGCAGCGTAGGACAGTCCCCGCAGGCCGACAATTACCGGTATTTTGGCTCATATTTATTGAATTGTTGCTCGCCCAAAAGCGCGGAGCATCAACGCGCCCCTAAGCCAACCCCAGCAATATGCCCGCCGAATGCACGACAAACGCCACGATCCAGGCGACCGTCACCTGAAACGCGAATACGGCCACGGCATAGCGCGCGCCCAACTCGCTCTTGACGGCGCCGATGGACGCCACGCAAGGCGGGTACAGCAGCGTAAAGACCAAGAACACGTAGGCGGTAAACGGCGAAAACATGGCTGACAGTGCCGCGGGAGAGGTTGCGCCCAAAAGCACCGTGAGCGTCGAGATGACGCTCTCTTTGGCAATAAGTCCGGTGACGAGCGCCGTGGATGCACGCCAGTCGCCAAAACCGAGCGGGGCCAGCATCGGCGCGATGATGCTACCCAGACCAGCAAGCAGGCTTTGCGACTGGTCGGCGACCACGTTAAAGCGGATATCGAACGTCTGCAGGAACCAGATGACCACCGTAGCGGCAAAGATAATGGTAAAGGCCTTGGTGATGAAGTCCTTGGCCTTATCCCATGCCAGCATCACCGTCGTCTTGACGCTCGGCAGGCGGTAATTGGGAAGCTCCATGATAAACGGAACCGGGTCGCCCTTAAATGCCGTGCGGTTGAGCACCAAAGCCGCGATGCAGCCGACCACGATGCCGATCAGATAGAGCGAGACCATGGCGGGAACTGTCGCTTGCGGGAAAAACGCCCCGCACAACAGACCGTAGACCGGCAGCTTGGCCGAGCAGCTCATAAACGGCGTGAGCATGACCGTCATCTTGCGGTCGTGCTCGGATGGGAGCGTACGGGTCGACATGATAGCCGGCACGGTGCAGCCAAAACCGACGAGCATGGGCACAAAGCTGCGGCCCGACAGGCCAAAACGACGCAGCACCTTATCCATGACAAAGGCAACGCGCGCCATGTAGCCCGAGTCTTCCAGAATGGAGAGGAACAAAAAGAGCACGACGATAATCGGCAGGAAGGTCAGCACGCTGCCCACGCCCGTAAGCACGCCGTCAACAGCCAGCGAGCGCACCACGTCATTGGTGCCGAACGCCTTGAGGCCCGCATCGGCCGAGGCGATGACGGCAGCGATGCCGTCCTCCATGAGCCCTTGCAACGCCGCGCCGATCACGCCAAACGTCAGCCAAAAGACGAGGCCCATGATCACCAGGAACGCCGGAATGGCTGTGTAACGACCTGTCAGGATGCGGTCAATCTTGACGGAGCGCACGTGCTCGCGGCTCTCGTGCGGCTTGACGACGCAACGCCCGCACACGTCGCCGATAAAGCTAAAACGCATATCGGCCAGCGCAGATAGGCGGTCGGTGCCGGCCTCGCCCTCCACCTGGGTGATGATGTGCTCGATAGCGTCGAGCTCATTGCGATCCAGGTGAAGCGCCTCGGTTACCAGCTCATCGCCCTCGACCAGTTTGGTCGCCGCAAAGCGCACCGGAATGTGCGCCGTCACGGCATGGTCCTCGATCAGGTTAGCAATACCGTGGATGCAGCGATGCAGCGCACCGCCGTCCGGACCGTCGGGCGCACAAAAGTCCAGGCGACCAGGGCGCTCGCGGAACCGTGCCACGTGCAGGGCGTGGTCCACCAACTCGCCGATGCCCTCGTTGCGGGCAGCGCTAATGGGGACAACGGGCACGCCCAACAGGCTCTCGAGCAAGTTGACGTCTACGGCGCCGCCGTTGGCGGTCACCTCGTCCATCATGTTGAGCGCGATGACCATAGGACGGTCAAGCTCCATGAGCTGCAGTGTCAGGTACAGGTTACGCTCAATGTTGGTGGCGTCAATGATGTCGATGATGGCGTCCGGGCGCTCGTCGAGGATGAACTGACGGCTCACGACCTCTTCGCCTGTGTACGGCGACAGGGAGTAAATGCCAGGCAGGTCGGTAACGCTCGCCTCGGGATGGTTACGGATGGTGCCATCTTTGCGGTCGACCGTCACGCCGGGAAAGTTACCGACGTGCTGGTTGGAGCCCGTCAGCTGGTTGAATAACGTGGTCTTGCCGCAGTTTTGGTTGCCAGCGAGGGCAAAGTGCAGCGGCGCGCCCTCGGGCACGGCCGTCTTTGCCGCACGGGGCGAATACGTCCCCTCGCCCAGGGCCGGATGCTCCGTCGTGCCGATTGCGGCGTTAGCGCGCGGACCCGTATCGGTGTCGTGAATACCCACGAGCTCGATGCGAGCGGCATCGTCCTTGCGCAGCGTCAACTCGTAGCCACGCAGGCGAATCTCGAGCGGGTCGCCCATGGGGGCGTACTTCATCATGGTGACTTCGGTGCCCGGCGTCAGGCCCATGTCCAAAATATGCTGACGGAGCGCCTGGTCGTCGGATGTCACCGATGCGACAACGGCGTCCTTTCCAATCTCGAGTGTATCGAGCTTCACGCGCTCATCCTTTCGTTAGACGCGGTTAACCGTTTACCGGGGTTAACCAACTCGTAACGACAAATGATAGCGCTCTGAACTATTTTATAAAGTCAAATACCGATGTTTACCTGCGCAAACTTTATGCGGTGCGCCCCGAAGGCTCTTTACGCATACCGCTCAGCGAGATCGAAACGGAACCCGACCGCGCGGTAGCAGTGAGTCGATCACCCTCGACCGACCCCGTGCATGTAAAGGGCGCCTTGCCCATCAAGACGTGGGAGATAGTACCCAAGAGCTCAAAGAAATCGCCCTCAGCACGGGCACTCGAGAGAGCGATATTGAGACCCCTGACGTTTAGTACTGCCCTGAGCGCGCCGTTCACCCCATGTGAAAACGTCACCTCGCCGCGTCTACTCCCCACCGGCGTCTGGGCCGAAACCACATACGTACCCTCAAGCATGGTTCCTCCTCTGAGTAGGCTTTTTGAAATGGCCATCTAGTCTACTTTGCTGCGAGACGGCTTGCCCAGAAACTGCAAGCACATAACGACGTTCAACCAACAGATTGCTGCAAGGAGGACAAGCGTGCAAGGGGGGGGGCAGATTACATTTGGCACCACTTGCGCCAACGGACGGGATGCGGAGCGACTGTGCAGGTGGATTCCGGATCGCCGCTTCCTCCGTCCCCCAGCGAATCAAAACAAGTTGCGGTGGAATAGTTCCTGTTTGATGCTTTAACCAGCAAAAACAGGAACTATTTCGCCGCAACAGCAAAAGCCCGCGCTGGCAACAAATGTCACCTGCGCGGGCTTGGCGGGCGCTCACAAAGGCACGTTACAGAGGCCCACGTCAGTTATGGATTACCGAACGGCACCGGCACGCGACGCCTCCGTCGGCTTACCAAGCGATGAAGCTTGCCGCAGTCTTAGACTATCGGCGCAATGCCGGCAAAGTGCAGATACAGCGAGATGACCGCCACGACAATGACCACCGCTGCGATCAGCTTGTCGTGCAGGTGCGGAAGTACCGGCTTACCGCGACCTCGCTCGCCCAGCATATAAACGGGAATGGCCGGAGCAAAAAGGATCGTCGTGATCATGACGCCCTGAAGGCCCGTCGACCACACAAGGAACAATGTGTAAATGAAGCCGAGCGTGCCGAAGAATCGCGCCTTGCCGACGCTTGGCGCATGCGGTCCGTCCAGATGCTCCTTCTTCCAACCAATCACCATGTAATAGGCAGCCGAGCAGACATACGGAACCAGAATCGTGTTAACCGCGCAGCTATAGAAGAACTGGTAGGTGCTCGCCGCCACATACGACACGATCAAGAAGAGCTGCGTGATTCCGGAGCTCACGAGAATCGTCACCACCGGGGCATCATGCTTGTTCGTCTTAGCAAACGCCAGCGGGAAGGAACCCTGGCGCGCCGCCTCGAACGGCGTCTCGGAAGCGATGATGACGTAGCCCAGCATCGCGCCGACCAGCGAGAGGATAACGCCAAGGTTTACGATGGCAGCACCAACCGGACCGATTGCGCACTCGAGAATTCCCGCCATGGAGGGCGTTGCGAGCTGTGCCATCTCCTCGCGCGGCATAATGCCGAGCGACAGCATCGAGATGATCAGATACAGCGTGAATACAGCCGCAAATCCGAGCGCCGTCGAGCGGCCGACGTCACGCACGTACTTAGCACGGCCCGAGATAACGACAGCGCCCTCGATGCCCGTGAAGACCCAGACAAGGGCGATCATGGTCGAGACAACCTGCTCGCCAAAGCCAGGACCAGCCGGCTCTCCCCAGAAGTTGTCCATAAAGATATCGACGTTGAACTTACCCAGGAGCACGATACTCAGCACAAAGAGCCCCAGCGGCACCAGCTTCGCCAACGTGACGATCGTGTTAATGCCCGCAGCCTCCTTAACACCACGAAGCACAAGGGCGGTAAGGAACCACAAAAACACGCTGGCGCAGACGATGGAAAGCAGGTTGTTACCCGCGCCAAACGCAGGGAAGAAATAGCCCAGCGCGCTAAACAGCAAGAGCGCAAAGCTCACGTTGGAAAGACATGCGCTGATCCAGTAGCCCCAGGCGGAGTTGAATCCAATGTAATCGCCAAAACCGGCCGCAGCGTATGCATAGATGCCGCCGGTCAGGTCGGGACGGGCCTGAGACAAACCGTTGAACACCATCATCAGCGCAAAGACGCCAATGAAGCAAATTCCCCACGAGACGATAACCGCACCGGTATTTGCCCCGCCTGCTGCCATATCGCCGGCAAGCGAAAAGATGCCGCCACAAATACTGGCGGTAATAACCATCATGGTCAGACGAAAGAGATCGAGGCCATTAGGGTCGATAATCTCTTCATTTTGAGCTTTAGAGGCCATTGTATGTGCACCCCCTTCATCATGTGATCGAACGAAAGATGGCCCGGACGTCCCGAATCGGGTGCCGGGCCATCGGTCAAGCGATCATCAGACTGTTACAGCTATCGCGTTAGAAGCGCAGCGACAGGCAAGAAAGGCCGCCGTCGACCTTGCGATACTCGGAGGTGTCAACGACGAGTGTCTTGTAGCCCAGATCCTGCACGGCCTTGAGCACGGTCGGATAGCCCTCGGCAACGATGACCGTACCGTTGACCCAGATGCAGTTGGCGCCGTAAGCCTCGTCCTCGGGCACGACGATCTTGTTGTACTGGGCAAAGTCGGGCTTATCGATGAACTCACCGGAGACGAGCATGTTGTTGTCCTCGATGTAGTTGACGCCCGTCTTGAGGTGCAGGACCTCCTCCAGCGGAACCTCGGAGCCCTCGAGGCCCCAGCCTTCAAGAATCTCGCAGAACTGGCGGATACCCTCTTCGTTGGTACGAGCGGAGCGACCGACGTAGAAATGGTCGCCGACCATCATGACGTCGCCGCCGTCGAGCGTGCCCGGAGAAACGATGTGCTTGACATGCTCGTCGTCAAAGAAGCGACGGACGGCCGGCTCGATCTCGTCCTTCTCGCCGTTGCGGCTGTCGGCGCCGGGGTTGGTAATGATGGCGCCGCAGCGAGTGATAACGGCCGGATCTTCGACGAAGCAGCTGTCGGGATACTGCTCGAGTGCCGGCAGTACCGACACGTCAACGCCGCACTGCTCGAGCGCATGCTCGTAATCGTAGTGCTCCTCGATGGCGCGCTCGTAGATGGGCTGGCCAAGCTCGGGGGCACTCGTGATGCCATTGCTCAGGGACTTGCCGGGGCGGCGGATGATGACGTGGCTGAACTTGGTCATGATGATCCTCCTTGGATCTCTTGGCAGAGAGCGGGACTTCTTTGCGCCCGCCTTCCTTTCGATGGCTTTATCTTAGGGCGGTTTTCTTGTTTTGTATATTGTATACAATCCTGAACGGTAGATATTCCTCGGTAAGCGTATTCTTACGTATCGGCGCAAAGTAGCACGATTTAACTGGTCGTTCTATAATTCGACTGAGCTATTCAAGCGAAACGTATTTGCTTTTAGAAATATACCGTTAAGGAACATAGGCTCATGGAAACGCTCAGAAAGCCCCTGAAGGACCACGTATACGACTATATTTCGAGCCGTATTGACGCCGGCGAGTTGTCCGCCGGCGACCGGCTGAGCGAGCAGGCGATCTGCGATGCCATGGGCGTGTCGCGCACGCCGGTCCGCGAAGCGCTCATCCAGCTGGCAAGCGACGGCTACCTGGACAATCTCCCCCGCCGCGGATTCCGCGTCCGTGGGTTCGATCAGCAAAACGCCGTTGAAGTCTTTGAGATTATGGGGCCGCTCGACGGGCAGGCCGCATATCTCGCCTGTCCGAATCTAACTGACGACGATATTACGCAGCTGAAATTTCTCGTCGGCTCCATGGACCTCGCGATCCAAGGCGGTCTCATCCGTAAGTATGACGACATTCAGCGAGACTTTCACCTTACGTACTTCAACCGCTGTGGCAACGACCGTCTGCGCGATATGATCTCGCAGCTCGAGCGTTGCTTTATCAAGCGCGATTACGAGACTGTTGACCAAGAGACGGCTTGCAAACTGCTCAATAAAGCCAACAACGAACATGCTCATATTCTTGAGTTGTTCGAAGCACGAGACGCGACGGGCGTGCGCGACTACGTTCGCGATGTCCATTGGAACACGGAAAACGCCCAGTTCACCGTCTGGTAGGAAAGCAACAAGGAAAGCTATCAGACGCCCATCTCACGAGAGTGGATAATCCCCCGTTTTTGTCGAAAAGCAGACCAAAAAATGGGAGATTATCCACTCTCGTGCTGCGCGGTCTAGAAGCCGTGGCGCTCCAAAAAGCGGAAGGCCAGGCGGATCCAGGGACGGACCGCCACCTGCTTGTCCTCGTTGTCGACTGCGGTATTGGCGTTGCCGAGCGAAAGGCCGTGACCACCCTGGTCAAAGACGTGCATCTCGCATGCAACGCCCTCCTCGGCCATGCGCTGCGCAAACGGGTAGACCTGCGCGATCGGTGCCGTCTTGTCGTCGGACACGCCCCACACAAAGGTCGGCGGCATCTGACGCGAAACATGCGTGGTGGGGCAGATATCGGCCAAATGCTCGTCAGTTGCCTCGCCACCCGTCACCATCGACAGGTAGTCGTTGAGCAGATCGCGCCCCGTCTTGCCGCCCGTCTTGGGCACACGCAAGTCAATGCGCGGATCGCGCGTCTGCATATCGCGCACATAGGCAAAGTCGAGCAGCGGATAGCCCAGCACCACGGCATCGGGACGAATGTCGTCCGGACGCGCCCCGGCAAGTGCCGCGAAGGGGCCGGTCTTCCACTGCGTTGCCAGCGAGGCACAGATCATGCCGCCCGCTGAGAATCCCACGACGCACACGCGCTTAGGATCGACATGCCACTCGTCGGCGTTGGCGCGCACCGTGGCGACCATCTTGGCAAGATCTGCCTGGGGGTGCGGAAAGCTCACGTCACCCGTGCCACTCGTCACATAGTTGAGCACAAAGGCCTGGTAGCCGCGGTCCAAAAACGCAAACGCCACCGGGTCCTGCTCGTGCGGAGCGATATGCGTAAACCCGCCTCCGCCGCAGATGATCACCGCGGGGCGGCGGCCATTGGGCTTGTCGGGCAGCGGCTCGGCACCCAAATACGTAAACGTCGCCGGATAATCCTCGGTCGGCTCCTCGCCCCACAGCGCATGGTTCTCGACAATCATATGTGCTCCCTTCGCGCAAATTATGCGCACTCTTTTTTCGCATCTAAGCGTACCCCAGTTGGGTGCAGGACGCAGAAACTCTCCGGCAATAAGTTTCCCTCCAACTGATATATCACATAATCCCAGCTCAGAGGTATCGCTGAGCAGCGTAGAATAGGGGGCGTTGACCAAGCCGCGAAACACATATGAAACGTTTCCGGCAAACCAAACGCGCGATATGCGCCTATTTAAGTTGGAGGCAACTATGGGTCTGCTCGATTCGCTTAAGTCCACCTTCACCTCGACCGGCGAGGCGTCCGTTCCGCCCGCAGCAAGCTTCGCCACCCGCGAAGGCGTCATCTATGCCCCCGTCAATGGCGTACTCGTCAACCTGGACGAGGTTCCCGACGAGACGATCGCCTCGGGCATGCTTGGCCAGGGCTATGGCATCGAGCCCATTACCGGCACCATCTATGCGCCCGCCAACGGTCGCATCGGCGCCACCACCGTCACCAACCACTCCATCGGCATGATTACCGAGGACGGTCTTCGCGTGTTCATCCATGTCGGCCTGGGCACCGTGGAAATGAACGGCAAGGGTTTTGCCCGCTTTGTTGAGATGGGCGATGAGGTCAAGGCCGGCCAGCCGCTCATCAGCTTCGACCGCGACGCCATTAAGGCCGCCGGCCACGAGGACATCGTGACCGTCATCGTCTCCGAGCTCGATCGTCTTAAGAGTATCGACCATGTCGGCGAGTCTGGCACGCTTATCGGCGGCAATCCGCTCGTCAAGCTCGGCGATCCGCTGTTGGTTGCCAAGACCAAGTAGCAAGGCCCCGCGCCACACAGCCAAAAGGCACCTCGTCAAGCGCCCGCGACCATTTGGCCGCGGGCGCTTTTCGTTTGAAAAACCATCCCGCCAATGCCTTATCTGTATAGCCCAAATGAGCCGAGCTGCTAGAATATCGAACTGTATGGATAACTATCATTCAACCGTTATGGGAGGATACGTGAACCGCACCAAAATCGCGCAGCTCTATGCCGATGCCGAGTCGCTCGGCGGCCAGACCGTCACCGTCGCCGGCTGGGTCAAGTCCGTCCGCGACATGAAGAACTTTGGCTTTGTCACGCTCAACGACGGCAGCTGCTTCCGCGACCTGCAGGTCGTCATGAACCGCGAGGCGCTCGACAACTACGACGAGATCGCCCATCAAAACGTCTCGGCCGCACTCATTTGCACCGGCACCGTCAAGCTGACCCCCGATGCGCCCCAGCCCTTCGAGCTTTCTGCCACCTCCATCGAGGTCGAGGGCGTCAGCGCTCCGGATTACCCGCTGCAGAAGAAGCGCGCAACCGTCGAGTTCCTGCGCACCCAGCAGCACCTGCGCCCGCGCACCAACCTGTTCCGCGCCGTGTTCCGCATCCGTTCTGTCGCGGCTGCCGCCATCCACCGCTTCTTCCAGGAGCAGGGCTTTGTCTACGTCAACACCCCCATCATCACCACGAGTGACTGCGAGGGCGCCGGCGAGATGTTCCGCGTGACCACGCTCGACCCCAAAAATCCGCCCCTCACCGAATCCGGCGAGGTTGACTGGAGCCAGGACTTCTTTGGAAAGCACGCGAGCCTTACCGTATCCGGCCAGCTCAACGCCGAGAACTTCGCCATGGCCTTTGGCGACGTGTACACCTTTGGCCCCACCTTCCGCGCCGAAAACTCCAACACCACGCGCCACGCCGCCGAGTTTTGGATGATCGAGCCCGAGATGGCCTTTGCCGACCTGAACGACTACATGGATAACGCCGAGGCCATGCTCAAGTACGTCCTTAAGGACGTTATGGCCACCTGCCCCGACGAGCTCAATATGCTCAACAAGTTTGTGGACAAGGGTCTGCTCGAGCGCCTAGACCACGTGGCAAACTCCGACTTTGCCCGCGTTACCTACACCGAGGCCGTCGAAATCCTGGAGCAGGCCGTCGCCGCCGGTCACAAGTTTGACTATCCCGTGAGCTGGGGCATCGACCTGCAAACCGAGCACGAGCGTTTCCTGACCGAGGAGCACTTTAAGCGCCCGACCTTCGTAACCGACTACCCGGCCGAGATCAAGGCGTTCTACATGCGCATGAACGAGGACGGCAAGACCGTCGCCGCCGCCGACTGCCTGGTGCCGGGTATCGGCGAGATTATCGGCGGCTCCCAGCGCGAGGAGCGCCTGGATCTGCTCGAGGCCCGCATCAAGGACCTGGGCATGAATCCCGAGCAGTACAAGTACTACCTTGACCTGCGCCGCTACGGTTCCTGCAAGCACGCCGGCTACGGTCTGGGCTTCGAGCGCTTGGTCATGTATCTGACCGGCGTGGGCAACATCCGCGACGTCCTGCCGCACCCGCGCACCGTGGGCAACGCCGACTTCTAATCGCCACAGCGCCACCAAACACGTTCCAGCGCATCACGCCAGCGCCTCTCGGCAAGCCGAGGGGCGCTTTTTTCAACAGCATCCGTCAAGCTTTTGGCAAGTTTTTGGTCAGTTGAGCAGGGCTGTTGAAAACTCGACCCGCCGTTTGCCGACGACTACCGACCGCCCAGAGCGCCCTGCGCCCCTGGGAAAGCCCCACGTCCTAGGCTCCATACCGTCGCCACCCAAAACGGAAAGGACGTGGGCACCATGACCGAAGCCGCTGTTGAAACCTACGACACCACGACGAGGGGCGCCGCCTCGATGGCAGCCTATCGCGCCGTTCGCATCCTGCAACTATTAAGCGAAAACACCGGCGAGGACAAGGCCATGCTTTCCGATGAGTTGATCCGGTGCCTCGCCCATCCCGACGACCCCGCCCGCATGCCCATCTCGGCGGCGCGGCGCAGCATCTACACCGCCATCTCCGCGCTTCGCCATGCCGGATACGAAATTGAGTACAAGCGCGGCGTGGGGTATCGGCTCTTGACCCGTCCGCTCACCGACGAAGAGATCATCCGGCTCCACGGCATGGTCATGCGCAACCGCTCTACACCCATCGCCATTCGAAAAAGCATGGCGCAGCACCTGGTTGCCATGGCGAGTGCCGACGTTCGCGGCTACCTCGATGCGCCCGAGCCTGCTCCAAGCGCAGACGGCAAATCCACCAAGGCCACACGCACGCCCGTCAAGCGCATCGATGCCTGCGAGCTCATCGAGCAGGCCATCGACCACGGAACCACGGTGAGTTTTGATATTTCGAGTGTCACGGCACGCGGAGAGGTCGAAGTGGCGCGGATGACACTCCGGCCCTTTGCCATCAAGCAACGAGACGGCATCTCGTATGTGCTGGGAACGGTCTATGACGCGCGAGGCGCCGATGACACGTTGCGTACCGTAGAGATCGGCCGAATGAGAAACGTCACCACACGTCTCCTCGACGGCAAGAAGCTCTTCGCCGCCCTGGACGAGGACGACGCCTCCTCCGCCGCATAAGACCCTCCGCCGCCCATTCGACTACCCGTACCGCCCATCCGATTCTGTATTAAAAAACCCGCCAGGCTGTTGTAAAAATGGACATCAGCGCTACTATAGTCCCACTTGCACTTTGTCCCAGTGCAGTGTTTCCAGCCATTTTTATACTGGGGGTAATGATATGAAGGACATCACCATCAGCCGCAGGAGCCTTCTGGTCTCCGCCGGCCTGCTCGCGCTCGCCCCGCTCGCCGGATGCGGCGGCAACTCTGGTTCCGGCTCTGCTGCCGCCGGTTCCGACTACACCATCGGCGTTCTGCAGCTCACCGAGCACTCCGCACTCGACGCCGCCAACGATGGCTTTGTCAAGGCCATCAAGGAGAGCGGTCTTAAGGTCAAGATCGATCAGAAGAACGCCCAGAACGACCAGTCCACGTGTAAGTCCATCGCCGACAAGTTTGTGGGCGATGGCGTCGACCTGATCTATGCCATCGCTACGCCCGCCGCGCAGGCTGCCGCCGGCGCCACCGCTGATATCCCCATCGTTGGCTGTGCCATCACCGACTACGCCGCTTCCGGCCTGGTCCAGGACAACGACAAGCCCGGCACCAACGTCACCGGCGCCTCCGACCTCACCCCGGTCGCCGAGCAGCTCGAGATGATGCAGAAGGTCCTGCCCGACGTTAAGAAGGTCGGCCTGCTCTACTGCACCGCCGAGTCCAACTCCGACGTCCAAATCAAGGCCGCCAAGAAGGAACTCGACAAGCTTGGCCTGGAGTACACCGACTTCACCGTCTCGAGCTCCAACGAGATTCAGTCCGTCGTCGAGTCCGCCGTGGGCAAGGTCGACGCACTCTACTCCCCCACTGACAACACCATCGCCGCGGGTGCTTCGCAGGTCGGCCAGATCTGCAAGGAGAACAAGCTCCCCTTCGTGACCGGCGAGGAGGGCATGTGCACGGCCGGCGGCCTGTTCACCCTCTCCATCAACTACGAGGACCTGGGCTACGCTGCAGGCGAGATGGCCGTTAAGATCCTGAAGGGCGAGGCCAAGCCCGAGGATATGCCGATCAAGCACCTCTCGAGCAAGGACCTGGTCGTCTTCAAGAACGACGAGATGGCCGAGGCCCTAGGCATCGACCTTTCCGCTCTGGACGAGTAGCGCCATGCGCGGGAACGCGTCTAGGGCCCGCACGCGCGTCACAGCCGCGTTATTCAATATCTGAGTCCTTGGGGCGAACGCTAAAGACCGGCGTTCGCCCTGCTTGTTTCGGATGAGACAAAACATCCGTCCGCCGCTCTTTTATGCATTGGTACCGCTATTATGGAAAATCACGTGTCCACCCTATCCTAGGAGGTATGAAGCATGCTCATTGCATTGCAGGGCGCCGTTTCGCAGGGCGTCCTCTGGGGCATCATGGTGCTTGGCGTGTTTATCACGTTCCGTCTGCTCGACATCCCCGATATGACCTGCGACGGCAGCTTTGCCCTCGGCGGCTGTGTCTGCGCCGTGCTCATCGTCAACAATAACGTTGACCCCTTGCTCGCCGTGCTGGCCGGCATGTGCGCCGGCGCCATCGCGGGCGCCGTCACGGGCATCTTGACCACCGTCTTTGAGATTCCCGCAATCCTCGCCGGAATCCTCACCCAGATCAGCCTGTGGTCCATCAACCTACGCATCATGGGCAAGTCCAATACGCCCATCCTTGCCAAGGGCACCATCTTCTCATCCGTCAGCCACATGACGGGCCTGCCGCAGTCCACTGTTGCCATTATCCTGGGCATTGTGCTGGCCGTGGCCATCGTCGCCATCCTGTACTGGTTCTTTGGCACCGAGATCGGCTCGGCGCTGCGTGCCACCGGCAACAACGAATACATGATCCGCGCCCTGGGCGTCAACACCAACTCCACCAAGATGATCGCCCTCGTGCTCTCCAACGCCCTTATCGGCCTTTCGGGTGCGCTCATCTGCCAGAGCCAGAAGTACGCTGACATTGGCATGGGCACCGGCGCCATCGTTATCGGTCTTGCCGCCATTGTTATCGGCGAGGTGCTCGGTCGCCTGCTGCCCGGCGGTCTGACGCAGTTTAGCGTCCGTCTTGCCTCTGCCGTCTTTGGCTCCGTGGTCTACTTCCTCATCCGCGCCATCGTGCTGCAGCTGGGCATGGACGCCAACGACATGAAGCTGCTCTCCGCCGTGATCGTTGCCGTGGCCCTGTGCGTGCCCGTGGTTTGGGAGCGCTACAAGCTCCGCAGCTCCTACACGAAGGGAGATGAGGCAGATGCTTAAGCTCTCGCACGTCAAGAAGACCTTTAACAAGGGCACCGTCACCGAGAAGCGCGCACTCACCGGCGTCGACCTTACCCTGAATGATGGCGACTTTGTAACCGTGATTGGCGGCAACGGCGCCGGCAAGTCCACGCTGCTCAATATGATCGCCGGCGTGTATCCGCTTGATTCGGGTGTTATTGAGCTCGACGGCACCGACATCTCGCGTCTGAGCGAGTCGCAGCGCGCCAAGTACCTGGGCCGTGTGTTCCAGGACCCCATGCGCGGCACCGCAGCCGACATGCAAATTGCCGAAAACCTGGCCCTCGCCAAGCGCCGCGGCCAGCGTCGCGGTCTTTCGTGGGGCGTCACCAAGGCCGAGAAGGACGAGTACGTTGAGCTGCTCAAGCGCCTGGACCTCGGTCTGGACACGCGCCTCAACGCCAAGGTCGGCCTGCTCTCGGGCGGCCAGCGCCAGGCACTCACCCTGCTGATGGCCACGCTCACCAAGCCGCGCCTGCTGCTGCTCGACGAGCACACGGCGGCCCTCGACCCCAAGACGGCCTCTAAGGTGCTCAACCTGACCGAGGAGATTGTCGACGAAAACCATCTGACCACGCTCATGGTTACGCACAACATGAATGACGCTATCCGTCTGGGCAACCGTCTGATCATGATGCACGAGGGCCATGTGATCTACGACGTGGCCGGCGACGAGAAGAAGTCGCTCACCGTAGCCGACCTGCTGCAGAAGTTCGAGGAGGTCTCGGGCGGCGAGCTCGCCAACGACCGCATGCTGCTGAGCTAAACCTACCAAAAAGGGACAGGTTTATTTTGGCAGGTTTTATCTGCGCAAACGTCAAAACCGCCGCAAAGGGACAGACGCCCTTGCGGCGGTTTTCGCATATTATGTCGATAATCCGATATTCAACCAGACTTTCTGGCTAAGGACTAAGGAAACTGCCATGAAAAGACTCCCCCGCCTTGCGTTAGCCGCCGCGTTGTTTGCCGGCGCGCTCGCAGGCATCCCAAGCCTCGCTTTCGCAGGGAACCTGCCCGCCGCTATTGACGGCTCCGTGGCCGTCATGCACACCAACGACATCCACGGCAGCTACAAGTACAGCTACAACGAAAGCAAGGGCACCGGCACTGTGGGCTTTGACGGACTGGCGGTTCTCTATAGCGCCCAAAGCAGCGCCCCCGATCTTTTGCTCGATGCGGGCGACACCTTCCACGGACAGTCCTTCGCCACCATGAGCGAGGGCAAGAGCATCGCCGAGCTCATGGACACCTTCTACGCCGACGGCTACGACGCGACCACGCCAGGCAACCACGACTGGAGCTACGGTACGGACAAACTCCGCACCATAACCGGCTACAGCACCACCGGCACGCCCTTCGCCATGCTCTGTGCGAATGCGAAGTCTACGAGCGGCGTATGGAGCTCGAGTATCACCAAGACGCTCGATCGCACCTGGGAGGATAGCGAAGATCACTCCACATTCGACTACAAAATCAAGGTCGGCGTCGTGGGTGCCATGGATGAGTCGCTGGAATCCTCGCTGCGCGCGGACCTGGTCGCGGGTACGTCGTTCTCGAGTGCCGCGAACGCCATCAATGCCGAGGCCAAGCGACTGCGCGAGACAGAGGGCTGCAACGTTGTCGTCTGTATCGCGCACACGCTCAACGCCAAGACCTTTGCTGCAAAGCTCGTTGGGGTCGATGCACTGGTCGCGGGCCACGAGCACATCAACTTAGACGAAAACGTGACGGGGGCTGACGGCAAGTCGGTCCGCGTCGTCGAAGCGGGCAGCGCCTTTGCCGAGGTGGGGCTGCTTTCCATTCCGTACAAGTACGACACGAATGGCACCGAGACGACCGACGATGACACGGTCACGGTCCCTGCAGACGGCAGTGACGAGAAGCTCTACACCGCCAAGAACGTCAACGACCTTTTGGCAGACCCCGACAAGGGCTCCGACTACCAAAGCCGCCTTGAAGCCGTCCGCAACAAGATCAAGCCGCTCGACGGGGCTTTTGAAAACGAATCGAACAAGGTGCTCGGCACATCCACCACCAACTATTTCTACGGCGAGGACGCCGCAGGCACGCATGGTTGGGAAATGGTGCGCACCACCGATTTCCGCCCCAGCAAGGAGGGCGACACCACCAAGGCCCAGACCATCGGCCATGTGATCTGCGGCTCCTATCTTGACCTGACGGGCGCAGACCTTGCCATCGAGAACGCGGGTGGCATCCGCGGCGGCATCGCTGCAGGCGATGTGACCGCAGGCAACGTCATCGCTATCTCGCCCTACGGCAACACCGTGGAGACCTGGACCATGACCGGTGCGGACTTCCTCGCAGCGCTCGAGCATTCGCTGCAGATCAGCGACGAGTGCAATCACAGTTATGAGCTTCAGCAAGCCTACGTGGCAGCCGGCCATACCGAACAGGAAGCGCAAGACAAGTACAAGTGGCGCGATGACTCTGGCAGCGTTCTCTCCTTTGGCGGCATCAACGTGACGATTGATTGGACGCAGCCCGAAGGCAAGCGCATTGTGAGTGCCACACTCGCCAAGGACGGCAGCACGCTCGATCCCACCAAGACCTATACCGTCGCCACCAACAACTACATCATTACCAACACGACCGACTTCCCCACCTTCGCACACGCCACCAAGCGCACCGAGTGGGGCACGTGTGAGGCGGCGCTGAGGGCGCTGATTGGGCAAAACGGCTGGGAGAGCAAGATGGCCGGACTCGCCGGCACCATCAGCTTCGGCTCCGCAGCCGTGGACCCCACGCCCACACCGGCCCCGACGCCTAAGCCCTCGCCTAAGACGGGCACGACGACCACGAAGGTCATCACCAAGAAGACGACCGGCAAGCTCGCCGCAACGGGAGACCGCACGCTGGCAGTAGTTGGCACGTGCCTTATCGGCGGCATCATCGTCATCATTCTCGGCATTATCTGGAAGCGTCGACGCTAAGCTACACCGCCGGGCCTTGCAGCCCCGCTGCATAAACCTTATATCGAGCACAGAAGCCCGTCCGAATTTGATCGGACGGGCTTCTTGGTGGGTATCATGGTTGGATGATCATGAGGAGGTTTCCCTACATGGAATTGTTTGAGCCAATTCTTCATTTCTTTGCACAACGATGGGTCCACAACATCATCTGGGCCGGTATCTTGGCCATCGGCACCGCCGTTGCCGCCAAAATCGCGTCCAAGACCCTGCACCACCTGCTTAACCGCGATGATAACCCGCTCCCAGCATCGAGCATCTTCATCAACATCACACGCGCCGTCATCTGGATGATCGGCGGCAGCTTTATCCTCGACAACTGTTTTGGAATTAATGCAAACGCCCTCGTCGCCGCTCTTGGCGTCGGCGGCATCGCCATCTCGCTCGGCTTTCAGGACACGCTGTCGAACCTTATCGGCGGTATGCAGGTGACCTTCATGGGCATCATCAAGCCCGGCGACAATATCGAGGTCGGCGGCGTGTCGGGCGTGGTCCAAGACATCACCTGGCGCCACACGACCATCGAGGACGCCTGCGGGCAGACCATCATTGTGCCCAACTCCAACATCTCCAAGAACACGCTCGTACATCTGATGCCCTTTGGGCGCGTGGCCGTGCCCGTTGCCGTAAAGGACACGTCTAAGTGGGCTTCCCTTGACGCGCTGGCAGACGAGCTCACGAGCGCAACCAAAACGGCCGTCTCGCCCATCTCTGGCTTTGACAAGGAGCCGTACGTGCTCTTTAGCGAGATTGGCGACTTTGGCATTAAGGGCAAAATCATCTTTATCGTCAGCGACGATAGCACCACTTTTAAGGCAGCCGACGCCTGCATTCGTGCCATCGCCCCCATCATCGCCTAAACTGCCACAAAGGGGACAGGCACCTTTGTGGTAGTTTCGCATCGTGGTACCATGGTTCATATCGTTGTTTAAACGACTAAGGGAGTTGACACCATGGAAGAGGCCTATCGTCAAGCACGCAAGCGCGGCGAGCAGGGACGCCGTCGCGCCATCAGCCAAAGCGAGCATCCGTACCTCACGGACCTCGACAGCTTGGTTGCCCAGCTCCCCTTAGGTCAGCGAGAGAGCGTCGGCCTGCGGGATATTCCGCTCGAAATGGTCGTCGGCACGGTTACCAAGGGCCGTCAGTCTGCCTTTTCGTGCAACTTTATGCCCCTGTTGCCATTTAGCACCGAGTTCGCCCGCAAGTGGTCCAACCTCTACGACATCCAGGTGACCGAGGGCTATCGCGACCCCATCATCGTCACCGAGTTCATGCATCGGTTCTACGTCCAAGAGGGCAACAAGCGCGTCAGCGTCCTCAAATTCCTGGACGCCCCGACGGTTTCGGCCAAGGTCACCCGCCTCTACCCTGGAAAATGGGATTCCGTCGAAAGCCGCCTCTATGGCGAGTTCTGCGCGTTTTGGCGCGTCTGCCCCCTATACGAGATCGAGTTCTCGCGTGAGGGAAGCTACGAAACGCTCGCCAAGATGCTCGGTCAGAATCTTATCGAAAAATGGCCGCAGAAAAAGGTCGACTACCTGCGCCACACCTTCCTGCTCTTTAAGCGCGCCTACCTGCGCGCCGGCGGCGACCATCTGGACATTACGCCCGCCGACGCTATGCTCGTCTACCTCAATGTGTACAACCAGGACCGCCTGCTGGATACGCCGACGGATATCGTCGTAAACCGCCTGTGCAAGATTTGGCGCGAGTTGGTCATTGCCGGCAAAAGTGATGAGGAGAAAGTCGATCTTGTCGAGGCACCGAGTGTCGATGAGGAAGAGGCGCCCGCCAAGTCCACCTCCGGCGTGCTCAACTTCTTTATGGGCAAGACCGTCTACTCAGCGGCCAGCCCCCTGCGCATCGCCTTTATCCATGAGTTCCCCTGTGCGACGTCGAGCTGGGACAGCCTGCACGACCAAGGGCGTCAGTATCTCGATGAGCACTTTGGCGGTATCGTGCGCACCGAGGCGTTCGAGGACTGTCACAATCCGGACGTGTTCTACGCCGCCGTGGAAACGGCTGTCAAACACGGAGCTAACGTCATCTTCTCGACCTCGCACCGCCTGATGGAATACACGCTCAGAGCTGCCGTTGAGTATCCCCAGACTCGGTTCCTTAACTGCTCTATCGGCCTTCCCCACCAAAGCGTCCGTTCGTACTTTGGCAAGATGTACGAGGCCAAGTTCCTCCTGGGCGCCCTTGCCGCCAGCATGGCGGACAACCACCGTATCGGCTACCACGCGTCGGTCTTCGCCTCGGGCGCGCTTAGCGAGATCAACGCCTTTGCCATCGGCGCCTCGCTGCTCGACCCCCGCGCGCAAATTATCCTGACCTGGGGCGATGTGCCCGCCGGAGGCCTTGCCGAGGCCATGTGCCGCGAAGGCGTGAGCGTCATGACCGGCGCTGACATGTCAAAGTCGCTCGTAGACCCTACGGCCTACGGACTCCATCGCCTGGTCGATGGCAAGGTCGTCGGCATCGCCATGCCGGTCTGGAACTGGGGCCGATACTACGAGCTTATCGTTCGCAGCCTTCTGCACGGCACGTGGGACGAGACCAGCGACGACAACCAAGTGCGCGCCGTCAACTACTGGTACGGAATGAGTTCCGGCGTTATCGACATCCGTTACGCTCCGGGCCTACCCTACCAGACGCGCAAACTCGTGCAGTTGCTCCGCAACGGCATTGTCGAGGGCTCCATCAACCCCTTTGGCGGCGAGCTCCACAGCCAGAACGGCGTGGTACAGATCGAAGGCTTCCCTCCGCTGCCGAGCACGCAGATTGTCGAGATGAATTGGCTGGCGGACAACGTGGTGGGCACCATTCCGCAGCTCGACGATGAGCCGAAAGTCCCTGCCCTATGAAAATCCTTGCCATAGCCGATACCGAAGAACGATGCCTTTGGGAGTGCTTTCGCAAGGAACGCTTTGAGGGTGTCGACCTGATTTTGTCCGCCGGCGATCTGGACCCGGACTATCTTGAGTTTTTGGTTACGGTCATCAACAAACCGCTCATCTACGTGCGCGGCAATCACGATGACCGCTACGCACGTCATGCACCGGGCGGATGTATCTGCGTGGAAGACAGCGTGTACACGTACCGAGGGATTCGCATTGCGGGCCTTGGCGGGTCCATGCGTTATCGCGACGGCGCCAACATGTATACCGAACGCGAGATGTCCAAGCGCATACGTAAGCTGTCGCGTAAGGTTAGGATGGTCGGCGGGTGCGACATTCTGCTTACCCATGCACCCGCCGCCGGTATGGGTGATCTGGACGATCTGCCGCATCGAGGGTTTGAGTGCTTTAACACGGCGCTTGAGTCCTGGGGGGCCGACTACATGGTGCATGGGCATGTACACCAAAGCTACGGTTACGATTTTCAGCGCGAGCGGCAGCATGTGTGTGGAACGACGATCATCAACGCCTGCGGCTATACGCAGTTTGAGCTCGACCAGACGCGCTACCCCATCCGTGGCTGGCAGGCAGCCTGGCTCAATTCGCAAACCATGCGCCGCGAGCTCAAACGCCACGAGGCCATCGAGTCCTCGACCGCCAGAACCCCCTGGTAACTGCCAACAACCACCACGAAGGGGATAGGCACCTTTATGGTGGTTTTGCTGACTCGTCCGACCTGTCCATCACGGTGCTTGTGTAATTAACGAGAACACTCATTGTTTTGTAAGGACGGCGCTCACGTGCCGTCTTTTTTTGTCAACTTATGCAGTCTCGACCGTGTTGTATGTAGAGGGACCTCGCGAGACGCCTTCCCTATATCCACCACGACCAATTGGAGGTGACACTATGCCTGCACGCCGTAACCGCAATAGCACGCTCCGATGCGATGCCGATCAGATCGAGCGGGAAGCAAAGCGCTTGGTCGACACGTATTCCGACCTCATCCTTCGATTGTGCTATTCGGCCCTTGGATCCGCTGACGACGCTCAAGACATCTGCCAGGACACGCTGATCAAGATTCTCCAACGCACTCAACCGTTCGACTCGCTCGAACACGAACGTGCTTGGGTGATCCGAGTCGCACTGAACGCATGTCGCGATATCGGCCGTACGCACGCGAATCACCCGGTTGTCGACCTCGATTCGCTCCCCGATTTCTGCGCACCCGTAACACATACCGAGCAAGAATTCGCGCAACGCGACTGCGCCATTCTTTCCGCTGTCACGGCCCTGCCTCAAGCACAGCGCATCGCCATCTTTTTGCACTACTACGCAGGCATGAGCATCAGGGAAATCGCAGACGCCGTTCACGCGACGCCAGCTGCAACCGCCCAGCACCTTAGCCGCGGACGTGCGTCACTTCGGCTTTCCTTGAAAGGAGACCACAATGACTACGAATTCGAATGACTATCGCCACGCCCTGGAGCACATTTCGTTTACCGATAATGCGAAGCAGCACATGGCAAACTCGATTGCTCAGTCCGTCGCCTCAAGCGATGCGGCGACCGCTCAAAGCAACTTTAATGGCACGCGACGCAAGCCGCGCATCGCCCGCCATCCCGTAAGAACAGTCGCTCGCATTGCCGCTGTAACGGCAGTCCTCGCTATCGTCATTGGAGGCGCTGGCACGGCTATGGCAACAGGCGTCCTGCCGCTTCCTTCTGACATGCTTTCCGACATCTTTGACGGACCTGCTTCTCAAACCGAGATCATCGACCGTATTGGCCGGCCCGTCGGTGCTAGCTGCTCCAACAACGGAGTCACCGTGACCGCCGACGCCATCATGGGCGACAAGGATATGGTTACCATCGCCTATACGCTTACGTTCGACGATCCCGCTGCCCTGAAAAAGCTTTCCGAGCCGGGCGAGAACGGAACTATCGCCGGAAGTGTCGATGGAAACGTATACGTTGATGGCGAGCATGGCGGCCAAGGCCAATCATGGCTCATTGACAAGAACCCCAATGACTCCAGCATTCAATACTTTGCACAGTTCAGCGTTGAATCACCCGGCCTTATGGGCAGGACCGTCCGCACGCATATCAGCTCTCTCGTTGTGCCACGTGCTAGCAAAGAGCTTCCCGAGTATAAGAAAATACTTACGGGCCCATGGGATCTTAAGTTCCAGCTGAATTACGAAGATACATCCGTTACGATTCCCGCGCCCAAATCGGTCAACTTTAACGGCACCAAGGCGACGATTCAAGAGGCCACCGTATCCTGCGTTGGCGTTTCAGTCCGCTACAACATAGATCGTTCCATCGAACGCGACAACAACAGCGGCAAGATGTCTCAAAACATGGAGGAGTCTATGGATGCCGTTGGCAACATACCCCTCATCGTGACGTTCAAAGACGGTCATGTTGAGGACGCAACCAGCCACAGCGGCTATTTCGCAAATAAACTGGATAACGGCACCACTGATGTCCACAAGACCTGGCCGTTCTCGCAAGTTTGTGACACAGACAAGATTGCAAGCGTACAAATTGGCGATACGGTCATTCCCATGAATTCGTAACGCTACGCGGCTCGTATATGCACCCGGTTCCGCACTTCGCGTCTAAAGATGCGCTGTCATCGAGCAGCGTGAGCGCAAGGCCGCCCGTATGGTCGGCTGGGAACACCTCGTTGCGCTAAAAACCACCACGAAGGGGACCGGCACCTTTGTGGTGGTTTTGCTGACTCGTCCGACCTGTCCCAACGGTTTGTCTCAATCTGTAACAGGTAGGGCCCAAATAATCGGTTAGCTGTTACAGATCGAGACAGACCACGGATGCTCAGCCGAAAATCTCAATCTGTAACAGGTAGGAACGATTTTGCCCCTTAGATGTTACAGATTGAGATATTTGACAGCTTGAATCGGCATCGCCTACAGCGCGGCGACGACCTTGTCGCCCATCGTCGTGGTGCCGAGGATCTTATCTGCCGGGGTGTTGACATCGGCGATGTCACGGGTGCGCCAGCCCTCGTCGAGCACGCGCGCCACGGCGCTCTCGATCCACGCGGCTTGCTCGCCCATGTCGAGCGCGTAGGTCAGCAGCATCGCCACCGACAAGATTTGAGCCAGCGGATTGGCCACGCCGAGCCCCGCGATGTCAGGAGCGCTGCCAGCGCTCGGCCCAAACAGCGATACGCCATCATCCAGCGAGGCAGAGGCAAGCATACCGAGCGATCCGGTAATCTGAGCCGCCTCATCGGACAGGATGTCGCCGAACATGTTCTCCGTCACCACGACGTCAAAGTCTGCCGGTCGACTGATGAGCTGCATGGCGGCGTTGTCGACGAGCAGGTCCTCAAGCTCCACGTCGGAGTACTCCTCGTCTTGCACGCGATGCACGATCTCGCGCCACATGCGGCTCGTCTCCAGCACGTTGCGCTTATCAACGCTCGTCACCTTGCCGCGACGTTTGCGCGCCGCCTCAAATGCCTGGCGCGCAATGCGCTCAATCTCGTACTCGCGATACTCCATCACGTCGACCGCACGCTGACCGGCCGCACCCGCAGCGCCCGCGCAGGTCACGGATGCGGGCGCCAAAGTCCCACGGCATGTTGTAGCCCATCGTATCGGGGATGTTCACGACCGTGGCACCGGCCTTTACGGCCGCCTCGATAATGCGCACCAGAAACTCCTGATCGGAGCGGCCGGCATCCTCGGCATAAAACTCAACATCGTCAACGAACTTGCGAGCATGTTTGATGGCATGGATCGCTCACTCAATTGCCCTTTCCTCAGTCATATGGAGCTTGTCGCGCAGGTGACTGGTGCTCACACCCAGCCCTGTATGGATACGGGGCCTCTGGGCCGTTTTGAGCGCCTCTGCAGCCACTTCGATATCCCTGTCGACAGCGCGCGTCAGGCCGCATACCGTGCATCGGTCGCCCGCAATCTTGCCAATCTCCTGTACGGAGCGAAAGTCACCAGGACTCGAGATGGGAAAGCCCGCCTCGATAACGTCCACGTTCATGCGCACCAGCTGGCGGGCGATGAAGAGCTTTTCCTCGGTATTCATGCTGGCGCCCGGCGACTGCTCACCGTCGCACAGGGTGGCGTCAAAGATTGTGATTTTGCGGCTTATATGTTCCTCCTGATTGACCGTTTTATGACAGATGGCTTTCAGGAGAGAGAGAAGGCCTAGAGATAGAAAAATACCCGTGTCGCTCATCACGCCTGAAAGCGGCAGACGATAGCGCACCCGGGTACAACAAATCGTTATAGCGAGATTACAACCCTAGCGCGCTATCCAATCTAGTAGCGCTAGGCCTAGGAGCTGTTGCGTGTTCTTAAACATGTTGGGCTCCCTTCGGCCTCGGGTAGTACTACATCGCGCTAAAGTACAACACAAGTAAAACCACCACAAGGGTGCCTGCCCCCTTCGTGGTGGTTTCGTTGACTCAAAAGCAAGAGACCCGGTCTTGCACGAGGCAGAACCGGATCTCTTTAGCAATGCTTGCTTTGCTCAGGCAGTAACTGTTAGTTACTCAGCCAGGAAGTCGCGCTGGATAGCGGGATCGACCTTGACGCCAGGGCCCATGGTGGAAGACACGGAGATGGACTTGACGTACTTGCCCTTAGCAGAAGAGGGCTTGACGCGCAGGATCTCGGTGTACAGGGCAGCGTAGTTCTCGACGAGCTGCTGCTCGGTGAAGGACTTCTTGCCCAGGGGCACGTGGCAGATGCCGTAGCGGTCGGCGCGGTACTCAACGCGGCCAGCCTTGAGCTCGGAGACCATCTTGGCGACGTCCATGGTCACGGTGCCGAGCTTGGGGTTCGGCATGAGGCCACGGGGACCAAGGATCTTACCGATGCGGCCAACCTTGGCCATCATGTTCGGCGTAGCGATAGCGGCGTCGAAGTTGATCTCGCCCTTCTGAATCTGGGCGACAAGCTCGTCGGAACCGATGATGTCGGCGCCGGCAGCCTCAGCCTCGCGGGCCTTCTCGCCCTCGGCGAAGACGGCAACACGAACGGTCTTGCCGGTGCCGTGGGGCAGGGAGATGGAACCACGGATGTTCTGGTCAGCCTTACGAGTATCGATGCCCAGACGGAAGTGGGCCTCGACGGTCTCGTCGAACTTGGCGGTGTCGAGCTCCTTAATGAGCTTGGCAGCCTGAAGGGGGGTGTAGAGCGTGGCGCGATCGATCTTCTCGGCAGCGGCGTTATAGCTCTTACCATGCTTAGCCATGTGCATTACCTCCTGTGGTTAAACGGGCGTGAGCCCTCCCACATCGTATCGTGTGCCCTATTGCACACATTTAACGGGCGCCCAGGTCGGAGCACCCGTCGTTACCATAAGAAATCGCTACTCAGCGATGGTGACGCCCATGGAACGGGCGGTACCGGCGATGATCTTCTTGGCGGCGTCAATGTCGTTGGCATTGAGGTCCGGCATCTTGATCTCGGCGATCTTGGTGAGCTGCTCCTGGGAGAGCTGACCAACCTTGTCGGCCTGGGGCTTAGCGGAACCAGACTTGAGGTTCAGCTCCTTCTTGATGAGGTGAGCCGCCGGCGGGGTCTTGGTGATGAAGGAGAAGGACTTGTCCTCGTAGACAGAGATCTCAACGGGGATGATGTCGCCCTTCTTGTCCTGCGTCTCGGCGTTAAAGGCCTGGCAGAACTGCATGATGTTCACGCCAGCAGCGCCCAGAGCGGGGCCGACGGGAGGAGCGGGGTTAGCTGCACCAGCAGGAATCTGGAGCTTAATGACGTTGGCAACCTTCTTCTCAGCCATGGTCATTCCTTTCGAATCACGAGTGTGAAGTACTTGCTATATCGTAAGCACGCACGTGTTAGAAGCACTCCTGAGATGAGCAGTCACAGAAGAAGCACGCTCGCGCGAACGGACGAAAACTTAAGCGATGACAGCGACCTGGTTAAAGTCGAGCTCGACCGGCGTCTCGCGGCCAAAGATCATCAGCGTGACCTTGAGCTTGCCAGCCTCGGTGTTAACCTCGGAGACCTTGCCATCAAAGTCGGTAAGCGGGCCATCGGTGACGCGGACGGACGTGCCGACCTGAATATCAACCGAGGTGCGCTTGGGCGAATCGCCCTTACCGGGACGACGAGTCATCTTGTTGTACTCGTCGCGGGAAAGCGGAGCGGGCTTGCCGTTGCCGCCCAGGAAACCGGTGACGCCAGGCGTGTTACGAACGCACGTCCAAGCATCGTCATCCATCTCCATGCGGACCAGGACATAACCCGGGAAGATCTTGGAATCCTTGGTCTCACGCTTGCCACCCTCTTTAATCTCGGTGACGCGCTCCATAGGAATCTCGATATCAAAGATACGGTCCTGCATGCCCATAGTCTCGATGCGATGCTCGAGATCGGACTTAACGCGGTTCTCGTATCCAGAGTAAGTGTGAACGACGTACCAACGCTTAGACATGGTTTAGCCCCTCAATCCAGAGAACAGAGCAAGAGCCTCGCCAAAGCCAGCATCGAGCAGAGCGATGACGACGCCGACGACGATCAGAGAAGCGCAAACGACGACCGAGTAGTTCACGAGCTCCTTCTTATCGGGCCACGTGACACGCTTCATCTCGGACTTCACCGAAGCGAAATACTTCTTGGTGCGGGCGAAGAAACCAGGCTTCTCGTTCTTCTTAGACTTCGCAGCCTTCTCGCTCTTCTTGGCAACGGCCTTCTTGGCCTCAACCTTGGAGTTGGCGGCAGCGTTGTTGGCAGGCGCCTGCTGCTGTGCCTTCTTCTTGTTCTTCTTGTTGGCCATTTGGGTTACCTCCGCGCAATGCGCTTATACATGAGTAAACCGTAAGCCCCCAAGTGGGAGCTTACGGAATAATGACTGGCACGCCAGGAAGGACTCGAACCCTCAACACTCGGTTTTGGAGACCGATGCTCTACCAATTGAACTACTGGCGTATATGACTAGAGACTAGCGAGTCTCTTTGTGCAGCGTGTGGTGACGGCACCAGGGGCAATACTTCTTGATCTCCATACGATCAGGCATGGTCGACTTGTTCTTGGTGGTCGTATAGTTGCGGCGCTTGCACTCAGTGCACGCAAGAGTAACTAGAGTACGCATGTATCCTGAACCTTTCATTTCCGCCCCGTACGGGCACGAGTTGTTACTTTATCAGCTCCACGTAAGTGCTGTCAATGAAAACCTCGAGTCAATTGGTTCTCGGTGGATCCATTCATATTTGGAACACATCAATGAAGCCATCGAGATCTAATCGACGGTGCATCCAGGACCATTATCGATCCTCTCGACACCAGCAACGGCTCAATATCCATTGCAGAAAAGAACCCGGCACCCAAATAAGTGCCGGGTTCTCTAAGTCAGCTATATCAAAGAGCTAATTTACTCAATGATCGTGGAGACGATGCCCGAACCGACGGTGTGGCCACCCTCGCGGATAGCGAAGCGCAGGCCCTCCTCCATGGCGATCGGGTGGATGAGGTCGCCCTCGATGGTGATGTGGTCACCAGGCATAGCCATCTCGGTGCCCTCGGGGAGCTTGACCGTACCGGTAACGTCGGTGGTACGGAAGTAGAACTGAGGACGATAACCATCGAAGAACGGGGTATGACGGCCGCCCTCCTCCTTGGTCAGAACGTAGATCTCACCGGTGAACTTGGTGTGCGGGGTAACCGAACCGGGCTTGCAGAGAACCTGGCCGCGCTCGATGTCCTCGCGCTTGATGCCGCGGAGCAGCAGACCGACGTTGTCGCCAGCCTCGCAGAAGTCCATGGACTTACGGAACATCTCGATACCGGTAACGACGGTGTTCTGGGTATCCTTGATGCCGACGATCTCGACGGGCTCGTTGAGCTTGAGCTCACCGCGCTCGACACGGCCGGTAGCAACGGTACCACGGCCGGAGATGGTCATAACGTCCTCAACGGCCATCAGGAACGGAAGGTCGTTGTTACGAGCAGGCGTCGGGATGTACTCGTCGACGGCGTTCATGAGCTCGCGGATAGCGTCCATCCACTTGGCGTCGCCCTCGAGAGCGCCCAGAGCGGAACCACGGATGACGGGGATGTCGTCGCCGGGGAAATCGTACTCGGAGAGGAGCTCACGGGTCTCCATCTCGACGAGGTCGATAAGCTCGTCATCGTCGACCATGTCGCACTTGTTCAGGAAGACGACGATGTAGGGAACGCCGACCTGACGGGCGAGCAGGATGTGCTCGCGAGTCTGAGCCATGGGGCCGTCGGTAGCAGCGATGACCAGGATAGCGCCGTCCATCTGAGCAGCGCCGGAGATCATGTTCTTGACGTAGTCAGCGTGGCCCGGGCAGTCAACGTGAGCGTAGTGACGGGAAGCGGTCTCGTACTCGACGTGGGAGACGGAGATCGTAATGCCGCGCTCGCGCTCCTCGGGAGCCTTGTCGATGTTCTCGAACGCAGTGAAGTCAGCCTTGCAGCCCTCGGTCTCGGAGAGAACCTTGGTGATGGCAGCGGTCAGCGTGGTCTTGCCGTGGTCGACGTGACCAATGGTGCCGATGTTAACATGCGGCTTAGTGCGCTCAAACTTCTCTTTGGCCATAAAGCCCTCCTCTTAACAGGTCGTCCCCGGACGGGACTTTGCCTTTATACCATAGTGGCCTCTCAACATACTATTGAGAAGCCACCGTGTTACCTATGGTAGCGGTGACTGGATTCGAACCAGTGACGCCACGGGTATGAACCGTGTGCTCTAACCAACTGAGCTACACCGCCGGATGGAGCCTGCAACCAGACTTGAACTGGTGACCTCTTCGTTACCAACGAAGTGCTCTACCGACTGAGCTATACAGGCACTTGACGGGTGGGAGCTATAGGATTCGAACCTATGTAGGCAGAGCCAACGGGTTTACAGCCCGTCCCCATTAACCACTCGGGCAAACTCCCAATCGTTCAAGTATCCGCAGGTCCTTTGGTCTTTTGGACCGCCGCCCCCGCGAACGAAAAAGATAATACGATGCAACCTTGGGGGCTGTCAACGAAAACCTCTAGATACACGGTTCCGGGCGTATCTATATAGCCGTGACCTGCGGTTTTATTGAGTTTGGATATGAAGGACGGTGGTTTTGGATACAGAGGTGACATTTCCCAAGGTAACACTTTGGCGTAGTGGAGTACACCTTCAGGATCGAACTTCGATAACAGCCTATTTGCACCTATATATAGGTCGAGATCGGGCTTCCTTGGCAAATTCGAGCGTGGATATTCTCCCGTTTGAAATCGAGCGTGGACAATCTCCCACTTTTGGCGTGCCACTGGGCCCAAAGTGGAAGATTATCCACGCTCATTCTCCAGGCGGGAGAACTATAGAGCCGAACTACTCGGGCCAGGCCAAAGTAGACCCATAGAGCGGCTCCCCCTTGGTGCAGGGGTAGCGACTCAAGTAACACGACGATAGCAAGTCGAAGAAATAAGTCATGGCATATTTCGAATAAACGCCGAGTCGGTCAATTCCGTTTCCCGCATTACCAAGACGATATACACGGTCAAAAGACCTCGATTTGTCATCGTTGCTAAACGCAGTAATTAGAATCTTCCTGCCCGAACGGCAATCAAGATACTCACGTGCCTGTGACGCAAATAGCCCGGAGACCGATACGAGAATTATCAATGACTGCGAAACGTCTCCCATGTTTTTCAATTCCGCGACGTTAGCCCCAGCAACTATGCGAACTATCTTGCCCGCATAAAACATTTCCTGCTGAAATCGTACGAGATTGGCGCTCACATTATTGGTGCACCAGATTTCAACGTTTTTATGTCCATCAATTTCGTCGGCAAGGTGCTTAATAGCGATATCGGACACGCCGCTTTCAACCTCAGCGAACATCTCGATCATGCGAACGTCGAGCTCTGCCCTGTACTCCTCGTAGCCAAATTCCTCCTCTCGATGGCTTAAGTCGCTTGGAAAGACTGATTGAGTAAATGATTCTTTCAAATCGCTAAGAGACTGGTAGCCCAATCGATTGCAGAAACGACGAACAGCGGAACGGGTCACGAATGCATCGCGGGTTATTGCGGCAACATTGATTTCGCTCGAACGCCTAATGTGAGCGATGAGATATCGAGCGATGGCGGCATCGTTTGACCCAAACTCGCTGTTGATGATTGAGCTAATGCGATTGAGCACATCGAAGTCATTGATATTCACGTGATCCCTCTTTCCGCTCTCCTCGAAATCATGGTTCATTTATTGAATCAAACAGCTTTGGTCGTTCTCCTATGATTCAAATCAGTTGACGTCATCTTAATCGTAATTCCGCCACACGTATCCACCGTGTTGAATGATGGAAAGGGGATTCATGGACAACGTGAACAACATGCCGTTTCTCTGGGGTTCCGCCACGGCGTCTTATCAGTGCGAGGGTGCCTGGAACGAAGACGGCAAAGGCCTTGGCGAGTGGGATTTCTTTAGCCACACAAGCAATAAGAACATCAACCATGTTGACGGTGATGTATCTTGCGACTTCTACCATCGCTATGAAGAAGATATCCGCATGATGAAAGAAGGCGGACAAAACACTTATCGCTTCTCTCTTTCATGGAGTCGAATCATCCCCACGGGTATCGGCGAAGTGAATGAAGAGGGTATCGATTTTTATAATCGGGTCATTGATTGTTGCCTCGAAAATGGCATAGAGCCCAACGTTACGCTGTTCCATTACGATCTACCATTCACGCTTGCTTGCAAAGGCGGATGGCTGAACAACGACATGGCAGAGTGGTTCTGCAAATACGCCAAGATTTGCTTTGAGCGCTTTGGAGACCGCGTCAAAATCTGGGCTACCGTTAACGAGCCGCATTTCTACAGCTACTGCGTAAACATGTTGGGCAACTATCCCCCCAATCGATCGCTCGACGTTCAGTCGTACATGCAGTTTCAGTACAACCTGATGCGCGCGAGCGCACTCGCAGTCCGAACATATCGTCAAATGGGCTACGACGGCATCATCGGCGCCGTCCACGATGGCGGCGTTGTCGAACTCGACCCGGCAACCGAGCACCCTGATGACGTATTTCGATACGCAGACTTTTTCGCCAATCGCATGATTCTGGCACCAGCGCTTCAGGGTCAACTGCCGCCAGAAATGGACGAAATCCTTGAAAAACTTGGCGTCTCGCTCTATCGATCCCCAAATGACGTAGAAGAATTCAGAGACGGTAAAGTCGATTTTATTGGACTCAACGTGTATTGCCGAGAGTATGTAACCGACTGGCACGGTGGAGAGCTTGCCGTTTCGGCGAACAATAAGGGCGGTTCGAGCAAAAAGGTCGAAGGAAAATGCATTGCGCCCTTGTTTGAAAGCGCCCGCGACAGCAATGTTCCCCGCAATAAATGGGGCCGCGAAATACTCCCAGGTTGCATGTATTCAACCATCATGGATGTCCACGAGCGCTATGACGCGCCCCGCATCTTTATTACGGAAAACGGACATGGCGCCTATGAGCAACCAGACGCAGACGGAATGATCCACGATGATGACCGCATCGAGCTTCTGGGCCAGTTCATCGAGCACATGATGAGGGCTAAGCGCGACGGCGCGCGCGTTGAGGGCTACTACCTCTGGTCGACGATGGATCTGTATAGCTGGATCAACGGCTACGAAAAACGATACGGACTTGTCCATATCGACTTCGAGAACAATCTGGAGCGCACCCCCAAAAAGAGCTGGTATTGGTACCGAGACCTTATCTCGAAGTATCAGGAGCAGGAAGGTTAGGAGAAAGAGATGAAATATCAGGCAATGTCCGAAACAGTCCTAAAGGCTGTTGGCGGCAAAGAGAACATTACATCGGTAACTCATTGTGCGACGCGCCTTCGCATCGACGCACGAGACACCTCGATCATCGATCTCCAGCTCGCCAAATCGGCCGATCAGGCGCTCGGGGCAGTAGTCAGCGGTGGCCAGCTTCAGGTGATCATCGGCCCCAACGTCACCGAGGCTTACAACGACTTCCTCGACTTCGCGGGAATCGAAGTCGGCGGTGGCACGGTTGCCGACGATGCCCAAACCGCCAAAGACCTTGCAGAAGGCATTAAAAGCGGTAACACCGCCATGGGCTTGATTGAGAAATTCGGGAACGTCTCTGCACAGGTATTCATGCCCATCGTCCCGGCGCTCATCGTTGGCGGACTCATTCTTTCGATCAAGAATCTCCTGGTCAATTATTGCGGATTGAGCACCGATAGCGGAACCGCCCAGGTCCTGTTGGCGATCTTTAGCGCTTCGTTTAGCTTCTTACCCGTTTATCTTGGTTATCAGCTCGCAGCCGTCATGAAGATGCAACCCATCATGGGCGCATTGCTGGGCGCGTTCATGATCAGCTCGTCCATTAGCGGTGCCGAGGGTCTCGACTTTCTTGGTATTCCCATCCCGACGAACGACTATTCGAGTACGGTAGTGCCCATCGTACTGGGCGTTGTATTCATGTACTTTGTCGACCGCGGCCTTCAGAAGATCATTCCCGACGTTACCAAACTGTTCTTGAAGCCGCTGCTCACCATGATCATCGTCGTGCCCGTCGAGCTTATTATCCTTGGCCCCGCCGGCAGCATGATGGGCTACGCGCTGAGCGATGCCGTCACGTGGCTTATGGACAACGTGGCATTTATCGCTACTCCGATCCTGGCAGCCCTTAACCCCTATTTCGTCATGCTCGGTCTCGATAAGGCTTACATCGCAATCGAAGTTACGAGCCTGGCGCAGCTCGGTTGGGCACCCATTATCTTTGGATTCATCTCGAACCTCTGCATTGGCGGCACGAGCCTCGCCCTGGCAACTGCCATGAAGGGAAACAAAGAGAAGAGGGGTATGGTCACCACGGTTGCCGTCACCGCACTCTGTGGCGTAACCGAGCCCGCGTTCTACGGTTGCCTCATCGAGCGTCCCCGCCTGCTTGTCGGCACGGCAATCGGCGCGCTCTGCGCTGGACTCCCTGCAGGCATCTTTGTTCTGAAAGAGTATGTTGCGGGAGCATGCCCCGGCCTTCTTTCGGCACTCATCTTTATCGCTCCCGATGGGTCCATGGGTAACTTCGTGCTGGCATGCGTTGTCGCCATCATCGCCATCGTCGTCTCCTTCATCGCTGCACGCGTGATCATCAAGAAGAACCCCAGCTATATTGAGTAGATGCCCGCTGTTTGCATTGGGGACATCCTCGGCAGACCATTAGCAAGAACCCAAGAAGTTCCTTAGGAGCTCGATTAATCCATTCGGATTCCTGAGGCACAAACGACCCCGATTCCACAATGAAATCGGGGTCGTTGTTTCTAAAGCCGTCGATAGACAATCGGTGTTTACCTTAGCTCCCTATCCAAGTTAATTATCCACGCTCGTTCTCCGGTCGGGAGATTTTCTTAGCTCGCGTATCCAGAAATCCACGCTCGAGCAGGACATCCAGATCCGCGTCCGCCCTTGTCTCGATCTGTAACAGCAAGAGGCCTATTCCGCTTCTACATGTTACAGATCAAGATATTCCTAAAACACCCTAAGTTTCATCTCAATCTGTAACAGTTAGATGCCGAATATCGGTCTTGGTGTTACAGATTTAGACAAACTGGAGGACGAGACAAACCAAAAACGGGATGGGCGCTAACCCGATGGCGCACCACCTAAATAGAAACGGGCTCTGTCCCTCTTGGAGACAGAGCCCGAAACTCTCATGGAGCCAGTGACAGGAATCGAACCTGCAACCCACTGATTACAAATCAGTTGCGCTACCGTTGCGCCACACTGGCACACTTGGCGCTTTCGCGCGAAGCCAATTAAGAATAAAGGAATTGCTGACGAGGCGCAACAGACCCTTCGACCGACCACATCTCAAAACTATTCGCCAGAACGAATAGTTTTATCTGTTCGCCAAAACAAAAAACTATTCGTTTTGGCGACGGCAACGGGCTGGCCAATTGGGAAACGGGTCTCTATAGATACTCCCCTACCTCCCGCGAAGGGCCTTGAGCTTGGCCAGGGCATCGGGGCTCAGGCGGCTGCCCAGGGTCATCTTGATCTGCGGAGCTTCCTCTGCCTCGTGAACATCGTTATCTATCTGCTTGATCTCGTCCACCAGCATGCGGCTCGAGATGCGCGTAACGCCCTTACCCATGACGACGGCCTGGATCGTGCCGTCGCTCGACACCACGGAGCACGCGCGGCCTTCCTCGCGCGCCTCGATGCAGAGCTTCTGCACCACGGTGTCGGCCGATACGCCCGTCGGCGAAAACTCGATGCGCACGCCGCGGGCCGGCAGGTTGGGGCGCTCGCTGGAGATATTGCCCGCGCCGTCAAACACGATTACGGCCTCGTAGCGGCCCTGGGCAAACGCGGCAACATCGTTGATGAGTGCCGTGCGCGCCATATCGTGAACGTCGCTGGAATACGGATCATCGGAATGGTCGTAGACGAGCTTTTCGTAGCGCGGCGTGCAGTGGATCACGTTGTAGCCGTCGACCACCAGCAGCTCGGGCTTATTGGAGTGCACCGTCGAGACCGGGTCGGCGATGGCCTGCGCAAACGCATTGCCGCCCACGCCATAGGTCGCGGCCGAAACAATCGGCTTGGCCGAGCCTTCGCCAAAGCGCTTGGCCTTGGACTTGGCGCGGTTCTTCTTGGACATGCGCTACTCCTCCCCCATGAGCTCGCCGGCATTGCGGCGCAGCCACTCAAAGCACAGCGCGGTGGTCGCCTGGGCCACATTGAGACTCTCGGTCATGCCGCGCTGGGGAAGCTTGGTCAAAAAGTCGCATTTCTCGAGCACCAGGCGCGAGATGCCGTCGCCCTCGGAGCCCATGACGAGCGCAACGCGGCCCTCGAAGGGAGCATCCCAGCAGCTGCCCTCGGCGTGCTCGGAAGCACCGCCCACCCAAAAGCCGGCGGCCTTGAGGTCGTCAAGCGCTCGGGCGATATTGGGAACCTGCGCGATGGGCAGGTGCATGACGGCACCAGCGGAGGTTTTGTAGCTGCCTACGGTCACACCGGCGGCGCGCTTGTTGGCAATGATGACGCCCGCTGCGCCCACGACCTCGGCAGAGCGCACGATCGCACCAAAATTGCCATCGTCGGTCACATGGTCGAGCACGACGACGAGCGCCGGTCCTTCACCCGCGCGATCGAGAATATCGGCGATATCGGCATAGGGGAAATTGCCCACCTCGAGCGCAATGCCCTGGTGAGCGCCATGGCTCGACAGCGCATCGAGCTGCGTGCGCGGCACATACTTAATGCGGACGTCCGCGGCGTTGAGGTCGTCGACCAGGCGCGACAAGGCGGCATCGCGCTCCCCGCCCTCGGCGATGAGCGCGCACTTGACGGGAAAGCCGGTACGCAGTGCCTCGGCGGCAGCACGACGACCTTCGATAAACTCGCCCTTGGGAACCTGAACGTTGTCGCGGTTGCGATCTCGCTGCGAACGCGCAGCCTGGGCTTGGGAGCGCTCGCGCTGGCCCTTGGGAGTGGCAGCGCGGTCGTTGCGGCGAATCGGACGCGAGCCAGAAGCAGCCTGCTTGCCTCCACGCGGTGCACGTTTGCGATTGTCGGCCATAAAACGGCCTCCTTAAATAGATAACGAACAAGAATCGACCGTCCGAGCCACGGCACCTTGCCTTTCAATCGTTGGGCATGACCACCAGGTCTATGCCCTCCTCTTTCAAGGCAATCTGCCGCACCTCGAACGGTCGACAAATACTAGAGACTCTTAATACGAGTACCCGCGGCCGTATCTTCAATCGTCAGGCCCAGGTCCTTGAGCTGGTCGCGGATGGCGTCGGCCAGATCCCAGTTCTTGGCGGCACGGGCCTCGGCACGGGCCTCGAGAATCTTGGCAGCGGCCTCGTCCACGTCGTCACCCGTGTAGGCGACCAGGCCGGCGGCAACGCCCAGCAGGCCCAGCGGCAACTCGACCTTGGGCTCGGGGAGCTCGACGCCAAACGTATCGAGCAGCTCGACCAGCGTATCGGCAGCAGCAAGCGCAGCGGCCTTGTCGGCAGCATCGCCCGCCTGCTCCAGGTACTGGTTGCACTCGGTCACAAAGCCAAAGACAGCACCCATGGCACCAGCGGTATTAAAGTCGTCGTCCATGCACTCCTTAAAGGTGGCACGGGTCTCGGCGGCCTTGGCGGCAAACGCCTCAGATGCTGCCTCATCGGCATCGGCCGCCGCATGGTTCGCGGCCCAGCGCAGGTTCTCGACCGTACCGGCGATACGCGTAAGCGAGTTCTCGGCACCCTCCAGGCGCTCCCAAGAAAAATCGAGCGGCGAGCGATAGCTCGTCTGCAGCATCAGCAGACGCAGAGCAGCAGCGGAGTGCTGCTCGAGGACCTCGGCCAGCGTAAAGAAGTTGCCGAGCGACTTGGACATCTTCTCGCCGTCTACCAGCAGCATGCCCGTGTGCATCCAGGTGTTGGAGAAGCCCTGGTGCCAGGCGCAGGTGGCCTGGGCGCACTCGTTCTCGTGATGCGGGAAGGCAAGGTCGGAGCCGCCGCCGTGGATGTCGATCGGGGTGCCCAGGTAGCGATGCACCATGGCGGCGCACTCGGTGTGCCAACCGGGACGGCCTTCGCCCCAGGGGCTCGGCCAGCTGGGTTCGCCGGGCTTAGCGGCCTTCCACAGGGCAAAGTCGAGCGGGTCGTTCTTGTCCTCGTTCTCCTCGATGCGCGCGCCAACCATAAGGTCGTCGATGTTGCGGCCCGAGACCTGACCATAGTTGGGATCGCTGCGCACGGCAAAGTACACATCGCCGTTATCGGCTGCGTAAGCGTGGCCCTGCTCGATAAGCGTCTTGATCATAGCGATCATGGGGCCGATCTCCTTGGTGGCGCGGGGGCGCACATCGGGATCGAGCACGTTGGCGGCGCGCATGACGCCGATGAACTTGTCGGAGAACTCCGTCGCGACCTCGGCGGCCGTACGGCCCTGCTCGTTGGCGCGCTTGATGATCTTGTCGTCGACATCGGTGAGGTTCTGGGCGAACGTGACCTCGTAACCGCTCGCGATGAGCCAGCGGCGAATCACGTCAAAGCTGATGAACGTGCGGGCGTTGCCGATATGGATGTTGTCGTAGACCGTGGGGCCGCACACGTACATGCGAACCTTGCCGGACTCGATGGGCTGGAACTCTTCCTTTTTATGGGTAGCGCTGTTGTAGATACGCATTCGTTACTCCTTAACGGTTTTCTGTAGCAGGCAGACGGCCCAGGCGCCAATTCCCTCGCCTTGGCCTTCCCAACCGAGCTTTTCGGTCGTGGTGGCGGCGACGCCCACGTTTTCCACGTCGACGCCCAGGGCATGGGCAAGGTTGGCGCGCATGGCATCGCGGTGCGGAGTGATCTTGGGTTGCTGACAGGCAATGGTGCAATCGGCATCGACAAACTCAAAGCCCAGCTCGCGCGCATAGTCCATCACGCGGGCGAGCAGTACCATCGAATCGGCACCCTCGTAGGCGGGATCGGTGTCGGGGAATAGCTTGCCGATATCTCCCCCGCGGCAGGCGCCCAGAATGGCGTCGGCCAAGGCGTGCGCGAGCACATCGGCATCCGAGTGGCCCAGCAGGCCGCGCTCGTAGGGAATGTCGACACCGCCGATGATACATCGACGCCCCTCCACCAGACGGTGAACGTCGTAGCCATGGCCAATGCGCAGGTTACTGAACATGGGGAAGGTCCTCTCCCTCGGCCATGCGGCCAAGCAGAATCGCGGTTACGGGACGCAGGTCCTCGGGTACCGTCACCTTAAGGTTATCGCGCGGGCTCTGGACACAGCGGACGCGCCCGCCCATGCGCTCGACCAGCGATGAATCGTCGGTACCGATAAAGCCCTCGGCGATAGCAGCGGCGTGAGCGCGCTTCATGGCGTCGACGCTAAAGATCTGCGGCGTCTGCGCGGCCCAGTACAGCTCGCGCGGCGGCGTCTCGACGATGTTGTCGCCATCGACGATCTTGAGCGTGTCGATCGCGGGCTGACCGCACACGATACCGTCGAGAGCACGGTCGCTCACGAGCACGTCGACCGCATGATCGATGGCCTCGGTCGTGATGAGCGGACGGGCGCCGTCGTGGATGGCGACATATTCGAAACCCGCCGGTACCGCATGCACGCCGGCACGGGTGGAGTCCTGGCGGGTGTCGCCGGCATCGGCAAAACTGATGGGCGTGTCATAGTCAAACGGGTCGATGGCCAGGCGGCGCATCTCGGCACGGCGCTCGGCAGGGCACACCACCACGATGTGGCCGACCTTGTTGCTACGATCGAACGCGCGGATGGACCAGCTCATGAGCGGACGGCCCGCCACGTTAACGAGCTGCTTGCCGCCGGGATTTCCAAAGCGCTGGCCGCTGCCGCCGGCAACGACCACGGCGCATACGGGCGCCATTATGCGTTCCCCTGTTTGGTACCCTTCATGCGGTACAGGGAGTCCGCAAGAATGGCAGGGTTGTTGACGCCAAAGTCGCCCAGGCGCTCCGGATCCTCGCTGATGTCATCCATGAGCTCCTGCAGCGAGCCGTACTCGTCGACGATCTTCTCGGCCACGCCGTCGCGCACGACGGACACGCGCGAAAGCGTGCGCAGGCCCAGCGGCGTCATGACGGAGTCCTCGTCCAGGTCGTCGTAACCCAGAACCGCCGCCACATGCTGTGGGTCGGACAGGTCCTTAGGCGTCATACGGCTCAGGTTGGCGCGGATCTTTTCGGCATTGGCCTCGGAGGAATCACTCGCATAGTCGCGAATCATCAGGTCGTACTCGGTATCCATGCTGGAGCCGGCGAGCTGCTCGAGCTGCATCTGCACGAGCTTGCCCTGGTTGCCCAGCTTGACAATGCAATCCTTAAGCTCAGTCTTTGCCTGCTGCATGATCTCGAAGCTCGAGAAAATCCCGGTGATATCGGCGAGCGTAACGTAGTCATCGAGCTCGAGGGCCGTCAGACGCAGCAGGGAGCGGTCGAGCGACTGACGGGTGGTCTGAAGCGTGGCGACGAGCTGGTTGACCGAGCTCATGATGGTGGTGACGGGCTGGATCTCATAGCTCTTGCCGTGAACGTACACGTTGACGACGGCACGACGGGCCGAGACCGAGATCACGATGGCATCGGTGAGCACCGACATGCGAGCGGCAGTGCGGTGACGCATGCCCGTCTCGCTCGTGGCAAGCGAGGGATCGGGATTGAGGTGGAAGTTGGCGCGCAGGATCTGGGTGAGGTCGCCGTCGATAACGATGGCACCGTCCATCTTGGAGAGCTCGAACAGGCGGTTCGAGGTGAACGAAATGTTGAGTGGGAAGCCGTCGTTACCGGCAGCGAGCACGTTTTCGGTGTCGCCGACGCAGATAAGGGCACCCAGGTGACCGGCGATGATCATGTCGAGGGCGGTGCGGATCGGCTGACCAGGTGCCGTCAGGCGGATGGCCTGTTCCATACGCTTTTGCAGCTCGTTCTTATCCAAGGCATCGCTCCCATCGCATACGCTCCATAAACGCTAAATAGTTTCTCACGGTTTGTCCCCGCGGCGCTCGCGAAATCCGATGCTTACAGAATGAGCGAACACCGCTGAGAGCCTCAACCCAAATGAGCTGTTCATGTGGTAGCATCGGGATTCACATGAATGAGGGAGTAGTCGCGTGACCGGGTTCGCCTCCGGTGGCGCGGCAAGTCAACATACTGGCCGACACGGTCTGGCTTGCCTTAATGAACGAGACTCGTGGTTGTACGCGCGGCGCGTACGCCACGGGTCTTTTTTGTTGCTCCCCTGTCAGAAGTACACGCGGGTTCGCCCGCAAGGAGGGAGCCAAACCATGGGACTCGTAGAGCTCGTGCTGCTCGCCATTGGCCTTTCGATGGACGCCTTTGCCGTATCCATCTGCAAGGGCCTTGGCATGAAGAAGATCAACCTTAAGGTCGCCGTAGTGCTCGGCCTGTTCTTTGGCGGCTTCCAGGCCGGCATGCCCGTGATCGGATGGGCGCTTGGCAGCCAGTTTATGGGCATCATCGGCCCCATCGACCATTGGATTGCCTTTATCCTTTTGGCCTTCATCGGCGGCAAAATGCTGTGGGAGGCTTTTACCGAGGACGAGGATGAAGGCGACGGCAAGAATGCCGAAAAGATTGAACTGAGCGAGTACCTGATCCTCGCCATCGCCACTTCAATCGACGCCCTGGCCGTGGGCATCTCGTTCGCCGCGCTTTCGGTCGACATCGTTCCCGCTGTATCGCTTATCGGCGTCACAACGTTTATCTTCTCCGTCGCCGGCGTAGCGATCGGCCACACCTTTGGCGCGCGCTACGAAAAACCTGCCACCATCGTGGGCGGCATCGTGCTCATCCTCATCGGACTTAAGATCTTGCTTGAGCATCTGGGGATTTTGGCGCTGTAACGCCAAACACAATCGCTCAAAACTCAACGCCAGTACAAGGCCTCATGCAAAGTTTTGCATGAGGCCTTTTCGTGCAGACTTTTGCATGTCATACTGATATGCAAAAGTCTGCACGTTAGGAGATCGCCGTGAATACCCTTCCCATCACCACACCGCGCCAAGCTGGCATCTACGTGCGCCAGGCACGCGAGGCTCAGGGTCTCACCCGTGCCGCCCTCGCCAAAACGGCCAGTGTTTCAGAGCGCCTGCTCGCATCGCTCGAGCTAGGAGACGCCACCGGCATTCGACTCGACAAGTTGCTGTCCGTCTTTAACGCACTCGGCATAGGTCTCTTTGCGCAAAGCGATAACGACTCCATCGCATCGCCCTCCGAACATCCGACGACGAAAGCGGACCTCCCTATCGCGAACTCGAATGCCCTGCCAAAGCCAAGCGTAGGCAGACGACCCGCTCGACAGGGAACGCCATCTTCCTATGGTGCCTTGCTGGCCCAAATCGCAGCCGAGCAAGGCCTTTCCGACACTTCAGACCTCTCCTTTGACTGTAAGGTTGTGAAATAAATGGCAGAGATGGAGCTTGCGACCCTCATTTGTGGCGAAATCGCAGGCACTCTCCGGCAAGACGAGCATGGACTCTGCAGCTTTGTATACGCCCCAACCTATCGCGGAGCACCACTATCGCTTACAATGCCGCTTTCCAATCGCACGTATGGCCATAACATCGTCCGCCCGTTCCTATTTGGCCTTTTGCCCGACAGCCAAGAGCAGCGTCGCGCTATTGCCGCCGAGCATGACGTTGCATCCAACAACCCCGTCGCCCTCTTGTGCCATATCGGTCTTGACTGCGCAGGGGCCGTTCAGTTTTGTCGAACCGATCAATTAGGCGCCGCCCGCGGCAGGGTCTCGGCATACCGCCCGCTTACCAATTCTCAAATCGCTCACAAGCTCAAAGCAATTCGCGATGACGAAAGAGAGACATGGATGGGCTCCAACGAAAGCTGGTCCCTGGGCGGCAACCAAGGCAAATTTGCACTAGCTTGGCATGATGGCCAATGGTGCGAATGTCTAGGGTCATCCCCCACTACCCATATCTTCAAAAATGGTGTCGTTGGGTTCAAACATCAGGCCTTAAACGAATTCGTCTGCATGAAAACGGCTCGGCGTGTTGGCATTCCAACTGCCAACGTCTCCTATTGCACATTTGAAGACGAAGCCGCGCTCGTCGTTGAACGGTACGACAGAATTGTCAATAGCAGCGGAAATATCGAAAGGCTGCATCAGGAGGACTTTTGCCAGGCGCTCGGTGTATTGCCAAGCCAGAAATACACCGCCGACGGAGGACCAACCACACGAGACATCCA
The DNA here is from genome assembly GCF_003471985.1 of Collinsella sp. AM15-2. Classification (NCBI taxonomy): domain Bacteria; kingdom Bacillati; phylum Actinomycetota; class Coriobacteriia; order Coriobacteriales; family Coriobacteriaceae; genus Collinsella; species Collinsella sp. AM15-2. The sequence goes on from NZ_QRKO01000002.1 coordinate 217,253, forward strand.
AGAACGACTGATTAACACAGTCCCCCACCACATGAATCTTGTGCTTTTTACCTATATGTTGTTCTATAACGCCATTATCGGAGCGCCTGACGCACACGCTAAAAACTACTCGCTCATCCTAGGTAAAGGCACAAACGCAGCGCTCGCACCCATGTACGATGTCGCATCGGGCTTGGCGTACGAGCGTATGCGCCGCCGGGCGCGCCTTGCCATGAGCGTTGGCGGCGAAAATCGAGTGGGGCGCATCGGTCCAGGCGCTATCCGCCGATACCACGGTATGGGCGACCCCGCGCTGGAGGCGGCGCTCACCGATGCCGGGCTATCCGAGAAGTTTTGCTTTGCGACCATGATGGATCTCGCCTACGAGGTGCCCATTTGTATGGAAGAGATCATGGACGAATACGCCGACCTGCCCGGCATGGCGGACCTGCGCGAGCATATGCTCGGCCCCGTCCGCGAAAACTGCCAGCGCACCCTCGACCTCATCAAGGCGGATATGGGCTAGGCGCCAATCAATCCACATTTCTTAAAAGAAGAGGGGGGGGGCACCCGTCGCAAAAGTTCGGATGCCCCCTCTCGTAATGTCATTTGCAATCCGCTAGCACGTGGCTCGAACTGCTGCTAGCGCGACCCTTACGCGGCAAGGCGCTTGAGGACGTCGATGAGCAGCTCGTAGAAGCGCTCGGCAGAAGCGAGCTCCATGCTCTCGTCCGGGGTGTGGACATCGGAGAGCGTCGGGCCCACGGCGATGGCGTCCAGGCCGTGCAGGGCCTCAGCAAACAGGCCGCACTCAAGGCCAGCGTGAATGGACTCGATGCGCAGCTCGGAGCCAAAGAGCTCGCGATAGCTCTCGACAAAAACGTCGCGGACCGGCGAATGCTCGGCATAGCTCCAGCCGGGATACTCGAACTCGAACTTGGCGTCGAAGCCCAAGACATCGGCCAGCGTCTGGAGGCGGTCCTTGAACTCGTTCTGCAGCGAGGTGATCGAGGAGCGCGGGGACAGCATGATCTTGACCTCGTCGTCAGAAGTGGCGACCACACCGATGTTGGAGGAAACCTCGACGGAGCCGTCGGTGGCGACGTTGCGGCGAATCACGCCGTTAGGGGCAAGACGCAGAGCGCGAATGAGGGCAAGTGCGGACTTCTGGTCCATGGCCTCGACCTCGGCGTCGTCGGCAATCTCGACGGTGCAGGTAAAGCCGGGATCGAAGACCTCGAGCTCGGCAGTGACGTCGGCGATGATGCCACGGGCGATCTGGGCCGCGGCCTCGGCGGCAGCGTGGTCGGCGTAGACCAGAACAGCCTTGCACTCACGGTTGATGGCGTTATCCTTAGTGCCGCCGTTAAAGCTAACGATGGCGGGCTCGCCGGCGACCATCAGGCGGTCGATGATGCGGGCCATGATGAGGTTGCCGTTGCCGCGCTCCAGGTTGATATCGTTGCCGGAATGACCACCCAGTAGGCCGGAGATGTCGAGCGTGAGGGTGCTGCCGGTCTTGTGCTCGCGCACGATGGGGCAGGTGTAGGTAACAACGACGCCGCCGGCGCAGCTGACGGTGGCAACGCCCTCTTCCTCGGAGTCAAGGTTAATCATGGTGCGGGCGCTAATCTGGGACTTGTCGAGCGTCTCGGCGCCGACCAGGCCAGTCTCCTCGTCGGTGGTGAATACGCACTCGAGGGCGGGGTGAACGATCGAATCGTCGTTGAGCACAGTAAGCATCAGAGCGACAGCAATACCGTTGTCGGCGCCCAGGGTGGTGCCGTTAGCGGTGAGGACGCCGTCCTTCACGACCAGGTCGATACCGTCGGTCGTAAAGTCGTGCTCAACAGAGCCCAACTTGTCGCACACCATATCGATGTGGCCCTGCAGCATCACAGTCGGGGCATTCTCGGCGCCGGCAGAAGCGGGCTTGCGAATGATGACGTTGTAGACCTCGTCCTGGTACACATCGAGGCCGCGCTCCTTGGCAAACGCAACCAGGAAATCGCTGATGCCCTTCTCGTTGCCAGACCCACGGGGGATCGCGCTGACCTCCTCAAAGAAATGGAACAGCTGGGCGGGCTCGTAGCCGGTGATCTTGTAATCCATGGTGCCTCCTTGGCGCAACTGGTTAGACAGTAAGACATGCGCCTTGTATATTCCCAGACTTTGCGTGCATAAACCAGTCGAAAACGCCGAGCGCCCTTGCATCATCGGCTAACGGCGGGGAAACGCTACTTTATTAGAATAAAGTAGGTTAGACGGGCCGCGCCAAAGGGACGTTGGACCCTTCAACCAACCTCAACGCTTGATCAACGTTTATGCATACGCCATTGATATGTTTAATGAGATCTACTTTGAACGAAGGGTCCTTTTTCAACAGAAAAAGGGCGCTCCTTTGGAACGCCCTCGTGGACACAAGGTTTTGTTACGCCCTACAGCGCGCCAGAGCCGGTTTGCATCATGCCGCCGGGGCCCGAGGTCACGCCGCCGCTCACGGGCGCGGCGTTGCCGGTGTGCGGTGCCGCCGGGGTGGTATCGCCACCGAGCGTGCCCGCCGGACGCGGTGCCGGGATCTCGCCCGTACCGTGGCTAAAGACAAACTTGCCATCGGCCACGTCGCACAGGACGGTATCGCCCTCGCCCCACTCGCCGGCCAGCAGCTCCTCGGACAACGGGTCCTCGATGAGCTTTTGGATGGCACGGCGCAGCGGACGCGCGCCATTGGTGAGGTCGGTACCCTCGGCCACGATCTTGTCATAGGCCGCATCGGTGAGCTTGATGTTCATACCGTTGGCGATCAGACGCTGACGTAGGTCGTCCACCAGCAGGTGCGCGATCTTGGTCAGATTCTCGCCCGAAAGCTTCTGGAACACCACGATGTCATCGATACGGTTGAGCAGCTCGGGGCGGAACAGGCGCTTGAGCTCGCCCATCGCGCGGCCGCGGATCTCGCTCGAGGTAAGACCCTGCTCGCCCGTGGTACCAAAGCCCACGCTTGCATCCTGCGCAATCTCGCGGGCGCCCACGTTGGACGTCATGATGATCACAGTGTTGCGGAAGTCGACCGTCTTGCCCTGGCTATCGGTCAGACGACCCTCTTCCAGCACCTGCAGCAGAATGTTGAAGATATCGGGGTGCGCCTTCTCGATCTCGTCGAACAGCACGACCGAGTACGGGTGGCGACGAACGGCCTTGGTGAGCTGGCCGCCCTCGTCGTGACCGACGTAACCCGGAGGGCTACCGATGAGCTTGGAGACCTCGAACTCGCTACCGAACTCGGACATGTCGAAGCTGATGAGCGCGTCCTTGCTGCCAAAGAGGTACTCGGCGAGCGTCTTGGCGAGCTCGGTCTTGCCCGTGCCGGTGGGACCCAGGAAGATAAAGCTGCCGCCGGGGCGACGCGGATCCTTGAGCGGCGAGCGGCTGCGGCGCACGGCCTTGGCAACTGCCTCGACAGCCTCATCCTGACCGATAATGCGGGTCTTGAGCACGCTTTCGGCCTGCAGCAGGCGACGGCTCTCGCTCTCGGTAAGCGAGGACACCGGCACGCCCGAGGTCACGGACACGATATCGGCGATCTGGGAGACATCGATGGTGAGCGGGTTGGCGTCGAGCTCGGCCGTCCAGGCAGCCTTGGCCTCGGCGAGCTCAATCTCGGCAGCCTTCTGCTGCTCGGTGATCTCGGCAGCCTTGTTCATGTCGTCGCTCTCGGTGGCCTCCTGCGCGGCGGCCTTGAGCTCCTCTATGCGATGCTCGGCCTCGCGCACCGGCTCGGGCGCGCGGTTAGCGGCGATGCGGGCGCGGGCACCGGCCTCGTCAATGAGGTCGATGGCCTTATCGGGCAGGAAGCGATCCTGGATGTAGCGGTTGGAAAGGTTCGCGGCGGCCTCGATAGCACCCTGCGTATAGCGCACATGGTGGTGCTCCTCGTAGCGCGGCTTGAGCGCGGTCAGGATCTTGACCGTGTCCTCGACGCTCGGCTCCTCGACATCGATGGTCTGGAAGCGACGCTCGAAGGCCGGGTCCTTGGTGAGATACTTGCGGAATTCCTCGGCCGTGGTGGCGCCGATAATCTGGAAGGCACCGCGCGCGAGCACGGGCTTGAGCATGGAGCTCGCGTCGATGGAGCCCTCGGCAGAACCGGCACCGATGATGGTGTGCATCTCATCGATAAACAAGATGACGTCGTCGGCCTCGGTTGCCTCCTGGATCACGTTCTTGAGGCGCTCCTCGAACTCACCGCGATACTTGGCGCCCGCAACGAGACCCGGCAGGTCGAGCGTCCAGATATTCTGGTTCATGAGGTTCTCGGGCACGTTGCCGGCAGCAATCTGTTGCGCCAGTCCCTCGACGATGGCCGTTTTGCCCACGCCGGGATCGCCCAGGATAAGAGGATTGTTCTTGGTGCGGCGCGAAAGGATCTCCATCATACGCTGGACTTCCTTTTCGCGGCCGATCACCGGATCGAGTTCGCCGTCGCGCGCCTTCTGCGTAAGGTTGGTCGCGAACTGCTTAAGTGTATCGGTGCCGCTCCCCTTTTGCTGGGAGGCATCCGAGCCGCTAAAGAACGGCAGGCCCGTACCGGGACGACCAGCACCGGCGCCAGCGAGCGGGCGCTTCTTATCCTGGTCCTTGGCGGTGAGTTTCTCGATAGCCTTTTTGATGGAGGCGGACGACACACCCAGGCGCATGAGGATGTCCATGGCCATGCCGTTGCCCTCTTCGACGATGCCGATCAGCAAGTGCTCGGTCGACACGTAGGTCTGGTTGTTTTCACGCGCCACGCGGAATGAACGCTCCATCACGCTAATGACGAGCGGCGTAAAGGCGAGCTTGGCCGCCTCGGTCTCCTCACTGGGCTCGGGAACCGTGGTCTGGACCTCTTTAAGAGTATCCATGATGTCGTCGTAGGAGATATCGAGCGAACGCAGTGCCTCGGCGGCAATGCCCTCGTCCTCCTTGGCGAGTGCGAGCAGCAGGTGCTCGGTACCCACCTTATTTGAGTGAAGATCGAGCGCTTCTTGCTTGGCCATGGACATGACCTTGCGCGCGCGATCGGTAAAACGGTCTAACATGCTAGTTCCTCTTAGACGAGCTAGTTTTTTCAAACGCAAAGCGCCGCCCGCGGCAGCGCTTTGGTCTCTTTACCCATATGGAGTATATGTTAACCGTTGGGACCTTTCCTGCCCGTAGCCGCGCGACAACGTCTACAAAAAAGGAATTGCTCGGGTCCGTTTGGCGGTTTGGTTTTGAGCTGCTGTCTAGCAGGCGGGCTCGGCGTCCATGCTCTCGGCAACGTCATTGACGGCATCGGCAACGGGAGCGCCCGGCATGCGCACGAGCTCCATGTGCGGCTCGGCAAAGACCGTGCCCATGGGGAAGGCGCGGCGGAAGACAAAGCGAGCAACCGGACCGGCCACCAGCAGGTTCCAGGGCAGGGCCATGATAAAGTTGCGCGGAATGTTAACGAGCCACATCATCGGCAGCAGCTGCAGGTTGGCGAGCGGGCCGCCGGGCATGTGGAACAGGCCCTCGCACGCACCGTAGAGCGACATGATGATGACCATAGGAACGACCATGCAGGAGCTGACGGCGAGCGTCATGGCAATCGGCGAGCTCTTGCCCGGCGTGACCAGGAATTTAAAGGCGAAACCCTTGGCGAGCGGGCTGGCGACAAACCAGTCGCAGCACATGGCAAAAACGTAGGCAACGGGGAAGCCGAGCCACGCGGCGGCAACAACCTCGCCGTTGATGGCCCCATGCTGCAGGGCAACGTTGTAGATGCTCATCCAGAGCACCATGCAAAAGCACATGATAAAGGTGAACAGCAGGCTCTCTCGTTTGTTGATAGGCATAAAGGGCATGGTCCTTTCTGTGTTACGCCGCTACGCCACGCAACAAAAACGGGCGGGCAAGATGGAGCTGTTGGGACTTCATCTCGCCCGCCCGTGATACGTGCGTCTGCGACTACTTATGTGGTGGAACCAGCCTAGCACGAAAACCCCGCGCTTCGTAAGCGTTGAGTTTATGGAGATGCAGGGCACCAATAATCCCCCGACCCCATAAGTTGCGGTGGAATACGGACTGTTTTGACCCTTTAAGCAGCAATTCAGTCCCTATTTCACCGCAACTCATTTGGTGCAAAGTAACCTGTCCCCCCTTGCACCAATTAGCTGGTGTGGCGCCAGCGAGAGTCGGTGAGGGTTCTCGCCACGCCCAGGCCAACGGGCAGAAACGCCACAATGAGCACTGCACGCACAAACCAGCCGAGCATATTGACCGTGTCGAAGGTACACATGTAATACATCGAGCGATACAGATACAAGCCCGGCACCATAATGACAATCGATGGTACCGTGAGGGCGATACGTGGGTAGGTGAGCTTGATTTCGGCTAAGCTCGCGAGCAGCCCCGATACCAGCGCGCCGGTAAACGCCGCCGCCTCGGGAGGCATGCCTGCACTCAGGCCCAAGAAGGGAAGCAGCGTCGGTGCATCGACGAGCGTAAGGCGCAAGGTATTAGATACGGCGCCGATGAGCCCTGCCGCCGCGGCCATCTTTATCGGACTGTTGAACATAACCGAGAAGCCAAATACTCCGACAAAGCTCATCACCACACGCAAGAGTGTAAAAGCCAACGGTGAGAGCCCGAGCGGGGCAAAGTCATCCGGCGCCAGCCCCACACATTCGGCAACCATCCAGCCTACGAGGGTCGCCATCACAATAATTGACACAGCATACGAAAGACGCTCGATGCCGCTTCGCATATCGAGCTTTGCGATGTCGAGACCTGCCGTAATGAGGGGAAAGCCGGGAATCACAAAGAGCATGGCGCCGATATAGCCTTCTTGGTGCGACATTGCCCCCGGTATGACCTGGCCAAGGCCAAGCAATGCCAGCAGATACGAGACACAAGCGAGTGCAACGCCGATCGTCAGCGCGCTAAACTGGCCAAGGCCCTGCTTGAGAATATGGGAGCGCGCAAAGTTGCCGACACCAGCGCCCACAAATGCACAGGCCATCTCGATAGGGCCGCCGCCGAGCAAAAAGACGAAGGCGCCGCAAGCACAGGCTGCCGCAAGGCCCTGTTGCCAGGGAGAGTAATCGGGCTTTGAGCTTTCAACGGTCTTGAGCATCTCGTGGTACTCGTGCACGGTAAACCGGCGCCCGTAAATCTCGATTTCCTTTAAGAAGCTCTCCATCATCCAAATGCGATGGGTATTGACTCCCGTTGTGGGCAGGCTGACAACCTCGTTAAAGCAGTGACCATCTTCGATGCAGGTGCACTCAAACGATAGGAGACTCAGGTCGACGTGAATCGTGACGCCGAGTACAGCGGCGACGCGATTCATGGTATCGCGCACACGCCAGGCACCTGTTCCGCTTGCCAGCATAAGCATGCCGGTGCGGCAGATGATGGATGACTTATCGGTGAGCGGCGCATCGACGGCAAGCTCATCGCCTGCCGTCACGATCTGGCACCAGTCGGTTTTCATATGGAGGGCGCCGGCACGAACACCGTGGTGCAGAGGGACTCTTGAGAGCAACGAATCATGGCGCGAAGGCTGTGGTGGTTCCGTTGATTCGACCTCGTCCTCGTCGGGCCCTTCATCAACAAGGTCGAAAGCATCGAGCGCCGCCGGCTCGCGACGATCGATCAATTCCTCGTCCTCATCATCAAAATAGTTGAACTGATCGAGCATATCCTCTTCGATTGCGCGATCGCTCGCGTCGTCCATACAGACGCTCCCTTCCTACCGACTAACCCCCATCCTAGGCAGCGACGGCTAAAGGAAACATAAAAGAGACGACTGTCATGCGAGCCACGTGCGCAATATCCGTTGGGTAGTCGTCTCCCTTGCACCAATCGCTTGACAAGGACTGTCCCCAAGTGCCGGCAGAAAAGGAACGTCCCTAAGTGCCAACCAGGGCAACACCGCAGATAGAGGACGGACAGCGAGCGACGTCCAGAGCGAACAAGTTGGCATGAAAAAGGCAAGGCATAGACCTTTTGGTCATGCCTTGCCTTTTGAATGACAAATTGTCGCTCTGGGCGGCGCGCAGCGTCGAGCCGTTACGGCGTTTGGTAAAACGCCGTAACCCCCTAGTACATCTTTGCGCCGGCGGGGATGGAAGCGTCGAGCTGGATCAGATTGAGACGCTCCTCGCCCTCCTCCTCGTGGATAGCGCTGATGAGCATGCCGCAGCTGGGAATGCCCATCATCTTGCGCGGAGGCAGGTTGGTGATGGCGAGCAGAGTCTTGCCGACCAGGTCCTCGGGCTCGTAGTACTCGTGAATGCCGGAGAGGATGGTGCGGTCCGTGCCGGTGCCGTCGTCGAGCGAAAAGTTCAGCAGCTTCTTGGACTTCTTGACGGCCTCGCATGCCTTGACCTTCACAGCGCGGAAATCGCTCTTGGAGAAGGTATCGAAGTCGACGAACTCCTCGAACAGCGGCTCAACGGCGATCTTGGAGTAATCGAGCGTGGGCTTAAGCGACTTAACGAACGGGCTCGCGGCGTTGCCGGCCTCGGCAGCCTTGGCGGCAGCGGCACCGGACTGGAAACCCTTCTCGGGCTTCATGTGCGGGAACAGCAGCACGTCGCGGATGGAAGCCTGGTTGGTGAGCAGCATGACCACGCGGTCGATGCCGATGCCGATGCCGCCCGCAGGAGGCATACCGTACTCGAGGGCGCGCACGTAGTCCTCGTCGTACTCCATGGCCTCGTCGTCGCCGCCAGCTTTCTCGGCCATCTGGGCAGCAAAGCGCTCGGCCTGATCGACCGGGTCGTTGAGCTCGGAGAACGCGTTGGCGTACTCGTGGCCGGCAATAACCAGCTCAAAGCGGTGCGTCAGGCGCGGATCGTCCTCAAAGCGCTTGGCAAGCGGGCTGACCTCGATGGGGTAATCGCACACGAACGTGGGGTTGACGATGGTGTCCTCGCCCAGCTCATCGTAAATCTCGGCGATGATCTTGCCAGCAGTCCACTCGGGCTTGATCTCCAGGCCCTTCTCGCGCGCGGCGGCAGCAAGCTCCTCGACCGGCGTGTCGATGGTGACCTGCTTGCCGAGCACGTCGGAGACGATGTCGGTCATGGGACGGCTGGCCCACTCACCGGACAGGTCGATAGTCTGGCCCTGGTACTCGATGACCTCGGGGTTGCCGATGGCCTTGTTAGCCGCCTTAATGACGCCCTGGGCGAGCGCCTTCATGCCCTCGAGGTCGGAGAAGGCACGGTAGGCCTCCATCGTGGTGAACTCGGGGTTGTGGGTAAGGTCCATGCCCTCGTTACGGAAGATGCGGCCGATCTCGAACACGCGCTCAAAACCACCGACGATGCAGCGCTTGAGGTGCAGCTCGGTGGCAATACGCAGGTAGCACTCCTGATCGAGCGCGTTGAAGTGGGTAATGAACGGCTTGGCCGTGGCACCACCCTGGATGGTCTGCAGGATGGGGGTCTCGACCTCCATGTAGCCGTCGGACTCCATAAAGCGACGGAAGGTGGAGAGAATCTGCGAACGCTTACGGAAGGTCTCGCGAACGTCGTCGTTGGCGATCAGGTCGACATAGCGCTGGCGATAGCGGGTCTCCTTGTCGGAAAGACCGTGGAACTTCTCGGGCAGCGGACGAACGGCCTTGGAAAGCAGGGTCGCGCTCTTAGGGGCAACGGAAAGCTGGCCGCGCTGGGTGCGGACAACCACGCCGGTCACGCCCAGGATGTCGCCCAGGTCGAGGGACTTGAGCGTATTCCAGGCAGCCTCGTCCATGTCGTTGATGCGGCAGAACAGCTGAATCTCGGCAGTCGCATCGCGCACGACGATGAACATGATCTTGCCCTGACCGCGCTTGGCGACCACACGGCCGGCGATCTTCACGACGTCCTCGGTGTCCTCGCCATCGGCAAGCTCGGCGTACTTAGCCTCGATATCGGCAACGTAGTCCTCAAGCTCAGAGTGCTCGGGATAGGGGTTCTGGCCCGCCTCGAACAGGGCGGCGCGCTTGGCCAGGCGGGTGGCGCGCTCGTCGTTGAGCGTCGATGCCTGATCTGCGGCGTTCTGGTTCTCTGCCATAAGTTAGCTCCTCAAACTAAAACGCTCCCCAGGATTCGGTCCCAGGGAGCGAAAACATACCTTTACGCGGGACCGTGGTCTAGCGTGCAATCTTGGCGATGGTGTAGACGCGAGTCTTGCCGGAAGGCGTAACGACCTCGACGGAGTCGCCCTCGCCGTGACCGATGATGGCGTGGCCGACCGGAGACTCGTTGGAAATCTTGTGCTCGAGCGAGTTGGTCTCGGTGGTACCGACGAGCGTGACTTCCATGACCTCACCGTTGGGATCAATCAGAGAAACGGTGGAACCGATGGAGACGGTCAGATCGCCCGTGGTGGCAGCAACCTGAGCGTTGGCGAGGATGGCCTGGATCTCGGCAATACGAGCGGCGTTCTGGGCCTGCTTGTCCTTAGCGGCGTCGTACTCGGAGTTCTCCGAAAGGTCGCCGAACGCGCGGGCTTCCTTGATGTCCTCGACGATCTCCTTGGCGTAATCGCCCTCACGCCAAGCGAGCTCCTCGACGAGCTTCTGGCGGCCCTCAGCGGTCAGTACGATCTGGCTTGCGTCCATACGGATATCTCCCCAACTCTGATCAAACAATCAACTGTCAACAAAACGAAAAAGACCGGCTAGCCTGCGGGCAAGCCGGTCAGGTGCTCACCCCAAAGGGATGGGACTACTCTGCGTCCGCGTCGCTGTCCTCTGCCTGCTTCTTCTTGGCAGCAGCGAGCTTGGCCTCGAGCTCAGCGATCTCCTTGTCCTCCTCGGACTGCTCGACCACGACCTCCTCGGCCTGCTTGGTCTCGGCCTTATCGTCGCCCTCCATACCCTCACGGATATTCTTGACGGTAGAGCCGAGGGACTTGCCGAGCTTCGGCAGGTTCTTGGGCCCGAAGATAATCAGGACAACGACGAGAATAATGATGAGCTCAGGAGCCCTCAGTCCAAACATGTAGACCTCCACAATACAGCGAGACAAGCTCGAATGAGTATACCGCGGGTATCGCGGTATCACAACAATAGCTAAAAAAAGGGACCGCAAGAAGCGGTCCCTCCTCATGCTCTGGTCGGGTTGACTGGATTTGAACCAGCGACCCCTGCGTCCCGAACGCAGTGCTCTACCAAACTGAGCCACAACCCGTTAGCTCGACTATAGTAACAAAGATTTTCGCCGCGTGCTAGATAAATTTTTATTTCTTTGGCGCGTCGATTTGAACCGTGTTGGGAATGAGCTCCGTCGCGCAGGACCACCAGCCGTTTTGCTGGGCAGCGTCGGCAAGCCTTTCGGCCGTGGCGGCGGTGTCGCAAATGGCAAATGAGCAGGCACCCGATCCGCACACATCTACAGCAACGGTGCCGTCCTGTTTACGCAGCCAATCGAGAACCATTTGAATCTGCGGCTCCATCTGTGCGGAAATGGCACCCAGGTTGTTGTGGACGAGCGCGTAGGCCGCCTCTGCGTCTCCCGAGCGAAGGGCAGATGCGATCGCGCCGGGCTTGTCTGCAGGCACCGGAGCCTCGTCAAAACGTCGATAGGCTTCAATTGTCGAAACGCTTGCCTCGCGCGGCTTGACCAACACGCCGGGCGTTGCGGGCAGCGCGGGATACTCAGTTGCCAACACGTCTCCCCCACCTACGTAGAACGCAGGGCTCGCGTGCAAAAAGAACGGGACGTCAGCACCAATACCCCGCGCAATGTCGTCGAGCGCGGGGTCGGTGCGATCAATTCCCCAGAGCTCCGCCAAGGCGACAATGACCGCGGCCGCATCCGTCGAGGGGCCGCCCAAGCCGGCGCACAATGGAATGCGCTTCTCAATCATCACGCAGATGTTTGCCTCGCGACCATAATGCTCGGCCATAGCAACCGCAGCCCGATACGCCGTATTCTTTTGCATGGGAAAATCTGATGCCGGAACCGTCTGGACGGTCAGCGCCTGCGCCGGCGCGACCGTCACGGAATCGGAAAGACCGACGGCTGCCATCAGGGAATCGACCCTGTGGTAGCCGCGGTCATCGCGCTCGGTATGAACCCCCAGGTAGAGGTTAATCTTTGCCGGCGCGGAAAGAGTCAGGGACCGATCGGTCACCGTTAGTGCTCCTCGAGCTGATTGCCGAGCGGGGTAAAGATATGCTCGCCGCTCTCGGGGTCGAACAGCTCGACCTGCCCGGTGAGGACATCGATATACTGGTAGGACTGACGCGACTTGCGGCCGCGACGTTCGTCAACCTCGACGATAAAGACGGCGGGGTGGACGCTCTTGATGGTGCCCATGCGCTCGACGACGCGGGTGCGGCCCATGTTGGCCTTCACCTTGACGCGATCGCCCACCATATCGGTCAGCTTCTCGTGGATGTCGTCGACGTGATTGACTTCCATCTCTTCCATGAACAGGGCCTCCAGAAGGTGCAATTCAAAAAGGGGATAATACCCCTAAGATAGACAAAACTCTAATACTATAGCACCCTGTTGCGACCACGCGCAAGTAGCTAATTTGGCTACTTACAGATTGTCGGTATCGAGGACGATGGTGAACGGACCGTCGTTGACCAAGTCGACTTTCATATCGGCGCCAAAGATGCCGTGCGCCACGTGTTCGACATCTTTGCGAACGAGCGTCAAGAAGTACTCGTAGAGCTCGTTGGCAACATCGGGGGCGCCGGCATCGGTAAACGATGGGCGGCGGCCGTGACGGCAATCGGCGAACAGCGTGAACTGCGACACTACGAGAACCTCGCCGTCGACATCGGCAAGTGCCAGGTTGGTCTTGCCGTTCTCGTCCTCGTTAATGCGCAAGCCGCGGAGCTTGCCCCACAGCTTATCAGCCTCGGCGCGCGTGTCGCCGTGGCCCACGCCCAACAGCACCAGATAGCCGCGCCCAATTTTGCCCACGTACTCGCCGTCGACCGTCACGCCGGCGTTGAGCACGCGCTGAACCACCGCACGCACGGCCTACTCCTCGCCCGTCAGTTTGGCGGATAGGTGCTCGAGCGCATGGAATCGATGGCTGATGGCGTTCTTCTCGTCCGCCGTGAGCTCGGCCATAGTCTTGCCCGGCGTATCGACCGGCAGGAACAGCGGGTCGTAGCCAAAGCCGTGATCGCCGCGGCCCTCGTGCGCGATAACGCCCTCACAGGCGCCCTCGCCATAGGTGACCAGGCCGTCCGTATCGATGAGCGCAACGACGCTCATAAAGCGCGCGGTGCGGTCCTCGTCTGCCACGCCTTCCAGATTCACGAGCAGCTTGGCATTGTTGGCGGCATCGTCGCCGTGAACGCCCGCGTAGCGCGCGCTATACACACCGGGCTCACCGTCCAGCGCGTCGACGACCAGGCCCGAATCGTCGGCAATGGCCATGAGCCCCGTCTCTTCGACGGCAGCCTGCGCCTTGATGATGGCGTTCTCCAAAAACGTCGTGCCGTTTTCCTCGGGGTCCTCAAATTCGCCCAGCTGGCCGAGCGCCACAAAGCGCACCTCGGGCATGACCTTGCCCAAAATGGCCTCGATCTCGGTGAGCTTATGGGCGTTGCCCGTTGCCACGACAATGGTCGCCGCCGGGTCGAGGGTGTCGATGTCGATCTTCTCAAGTGCCATGAGTGGTCTCCTTGTCTCTATAGCAATGCCGCGCCGAGGGCGACGAGGGCCTCCGCCTCTCCCCTCTCAATCAACGGCAGTCTTATACTTCGACGTTTTCCCAGATAAAACCTGCCAAAATAAACCTGTCCCTTTTTGGCAGGTTAGGCGATGGCTTGGCGCTGAAGCTCGATGAGCTCGGCGATGCCTTTGTCGCCCAAGTCGAGCAGGGCGTTGAGGCGCTTACGGTCAAAGGGCGCCTGCTCGCCAGTGCCCTGGAGCTCGATCATCTCACCGGTGTCGGTGGCGACGAGGTTCATGTCGACTTCGGCATGGCTGTCCTCGGAATAATCGAGGTCAAGCAGCGTATTGCCGTCGACAACGCCCATGGAGATGGCGGCCACCTGGCCGGTAAGTGGGATGCGCTCGATCTTGCCCGCCTCGACCCACATGGCGAGGGCGTCGTGCAGTGCCACCCAGGCGCCGGTAATGCTCGCCGTACGCGTACCGCCATCGGCCTGAATCACATCGCAGTCGACGGTGACGGTGTACTCGCCGAGCGCTTTCATGTTGACGACGGTACGCAGGCTGCGGCCAATGAGGCGCTCGATCTCCATGGAGCGGCCCTTGCGGTTGGCGTGTTCGCGCTTGCAGCGCTTGCCGGTCGACGTCGGCAGCATGGCGTATTCCGCGGTCACCCAGCCGGCCTTAGCTCCCTTTCGCCAGCCCGGCACGCCCTCCTCGATGGTGGCGGCGCACAGCACGCGCGTGTCGCCGAACTCGGCCAAGCACGAACCGTGGGCGTGCTTCATGACGCCACGGGTGAGCTTAACGGGACGCAACTCGTTGGCGGCGCGGCCGTTGGCGCGGTTGACCTGCATGTACTCCATAGAAATATCCTTTCGGCAAAAGATGTGGCGAAGGCTTTGGCGGCTGCCTTACATCTATTCCAGCTCATCGATATCGATATGTTCGATGCTCTTGAGCGGCTGACCAAAGATAAAGCTGCCCGCCACCGCAAACTCGGCAATGTTATCGGCCGTCGTGGCAAAACGATGCTGCGGCTCGGCGGCGTCACCCGCCAGCTGCTCGCGGCGCGTGAGGATATCGGTCAGCTCTCGTGTGGTCTCCTCGGCGGAACTCACGACGCGCACCCCAGACCCCAGCGCATGGCGGATAGGTCCCACCAACAGCGGAAAATGCGTACAGCCGAGCACCACGGTATCGATACCGTGGTCGCGCAGTGGCTCAACCGTGGCACCCACCAGCGCACGCACGGCAGGCGTATCGAAGATGTCCTCGTTCTCAAGCCACTGCTCTTGCAGATGCGCACCCGAGGCGAGCTCGTGTTCGACAACCTCGACAAAGCTCGAGGCGGGGCAGCCGTATACGTCGACGCCGGCATCTAGATCCTGAATGGCGCGCGTGTAAGCGCCCGAGCGAATGGTGAGGTTGGTGGCGAGCACGCCCACGCGACGCGAACGGGTGCTGTTGATTGCCGCACGGGCACCCGGCGCGATCACGCCGATCACGGGAACGTCGAGCACCTGCTGGGCCAGACGTAAGGCCGCAGCTGTCGCCGTGTTGCAGGCGATGACCATAATCTTGACGTCGTGCTTCGACAGCCAACGGCCCGCCTGCAACGCAAACGAGCGCACCTCATCCTCGGTGCGCGTGCCGTAGGGGCAGCGTTTGGTGTCGCCGAAGTAGTAGACGGACTCGTGCGGCAGCGCCGTCGCGATGGCGCGCGCAACCGTCAGACCGCCCAGGCCAGAATCGAACACACCGATCGGGCGCGTGTCGCCTGCCGGATTCTCGATATCGGACATTACCTCACCAGTCTCTCTCGAAAAGACATATCCAAGTGCGGCGACGCCGCGCTACGAACGCGCCGCGACCAGCAGCTCTGCCGTCGCCGCCCAACCGTCGACAATTTTGCCGCGCGTAACGAAAGCGTTCTCGCAAGCAGCCAGGAACTCGGGCGCGCCGGCGCTCGTCAGGCCATTCTCGACCAGACAGAACGTGCCCACGTGATCGGCCATGTAGAAGTCGGACTCGGAGTCGCCGAGCGCGAGCGTCTCCTCGCGCTCGATCCCCAGGTGCTCGCAGAAGCGCGCAATGGCGACGCCTTTGTTGAGACCCGCGGGGTTGATGTTGAACGCGCGACCGTCCTCGACGCGATCGAGCTCGAGCGTCGTCGGCTTGGACAGATGCGTCAGGTGACCGTTACAGGCCCACACCAGGCCGCAGCCGGCCTCGTCGAGGATGGCCTGGACCTCATCGTCGGGCACATCGCCGCGCATGCCGACGGTGACCTCGCGGTACTTGTAGCCGGTCGACATGTCGTTGTGATACTCGATCTTGTGCGGCCAGCGGGCGAGGATCTTCTCGCACACGCCGGTCTGCTCGATCACCTGGTGCGGAGTAAGGCCGCAGACGGGGTCGTAAGGCATGTCGCCAGTCAGATACTCCCAATCGTTGGCTTTGAGGTCGTACATGACCAGGCCGCCCATCTCACCAATGTAAGAGTTGAGGCCGAGCACGCGCGCGTCCTCGTGGATCATGGTACGGTTGCGGCCCGAGGTGGGAACCACCTGAATACCAGCGCGGGCAAGTGCCACGACGGCCTCGACGAGTTTGGTCGAGGGGTTGCCGTCGTTGTCGCACAGCACGCACGAGCCGGGTGCGAGCATCGTGGCATCCAGGTCGGTAAAGACGTACTTGACCTTGGCCAAGCGCTCGCGCATCTCGCCCGAAAGCTCGGCAACGGTCGGCAGGGTGTTGTGGGACATGGTTACTCCGTTTACGTAGAAGGGTTTGGACTTGGACGGCATGTTTTGATTGAGGGAACACGCTTATGGCGACAGCGCACTCAGGGCGCCGCCGCCATCATGGTTCATTAGTCAAACTGGGTAACATCGATCAGGCGATTGGCCAACGAAAGGTCGCTCTCGATAGGCACGAACTCGTCACCCACGTGCATGAGCTCCTCGTCACCCTTTGCCAGCAGCAAGACAATGGTGGGAGCATTGGGGCTGACGTACTCCTCGCGCGCCGCCTTGAACGCCGCATGCACAGCGGCTTCGCGATCGAGGATGATCTCGTTCGGCGTATCGTCGGGAACATGCTCGGCAAGCTCGCGACAGACCTTCATCGGGTCCTCGTGAGCCGGGTCCTCGTTGGCAAAGATCATCAGGTCGGAATATGGTGCGGCCTCGCGCGGAAGCTGCTCGCGGCGCTCCTGCGCCTTGCCGCCGGCAGCGCCAAACACTGCAATGACTGGACTAGTGGGAAACGCGCGCTTGACCGACGAGAAAAGCGAACGGAACGAAAGCTGGTTGTGCGCATAGTCAACGACGCAGATCACGCGGCCGTCCTTCGACTCCACGACCTCCATACGGCCCGGCACACGCAGTTTGGAGAGGCCCTTCTTGATGGCATCGATACCGATGCCGATCTCGTGCGCAGCGGCGATAGCGACCAGCGCGTTTTCCACGTTAAAGTCGCCCGCGATGCCCAGCAGGACCTTCTCCCCCGCCTCGGACTCGTCGGCACACAGGCCATGCAGGTTAAACTCGATGTTAAAGCCGACCATGCGCACATCGCTCGCCCACAGGCTTGCCTCGGGATGCTCGACGCCAACGGTCACCAAGCGCTCGGCCGTCGACGCTGCCTCCAACACACGGTCAACCTCTTCGGTGCCCAGATTCACCACGGCGGTCTTCGCCTGGTCAAAGATCCTGAGTTTGCTCTCAAAATAATCCTCAAACGTGGGGTGTTCGATCGGCGAGATGTGGTCACGGCCGATGTTGAGGAAGCACGCCACGTCAAACGGCAGATTCTCGACGCGTTGGTACTTGAGTGCCTGGCTCGAGACCTCCATGACCATGGACTGGCGACCGGACTCACGGCAGTTGGCGATATGGCGCCAGACCTCGGGGGCCTCGGGCGTAGTATTGGTGCTCTCGTAGCACTCGATACCATCGTCGGTGTTCACCGAGCCGATCATGCCGCAGGACTCGCCCGCCGCCTTGATGATGGACTGGAGCATAAAAGCGGCCGTGGTCTTTCCCTTGGTACCGGTGATGCCCACGATCTTAACGTCGTGGTCGGGACGGTCGTAGACCTCGGGCGGCAACAGCGCCATCGCCGTGCGTACGCTATCAACAACCAGCATCGCAGCACCGTTCTCTTTCACCAGCGGCTCCAGAGACTCGACCAGCGACTCTTCGCACACAAATGCGACGGCGCCCGAATCGAGCGCCATGCTCAAAAACGCAGGCTTAAAGGCAGCGCCCTTGCAAAAGAACACGTCCCCTGCCGAAACCGCGCGCGAATCAAACGAGCAGCCGGTCACGGCACGCCCGTCAACCTGCTCCGATGCGCGCAGCTCGCCGCACACATCGAGAAGCTTGGCAAGCGTATCGACCGTGGTCACGGTCGCGGAATCCGAATGGTGCATCTTTCGCCTTTCTCAGCCATTTGGCAGGGACGGTTTTCATAGTAACTGAAACATGCTCGCGCAAAAACGGCTCCCGGAGGAGCCGTTACGCGCAGGCGTTCGTAAGCCGAGGCTAGGCAGCCTGAACAGAAGGCTGGCCCTCGTCGATAAAGAAGCGCTTGTACCACACCAAGAACACGAGCGGCGTATAGATCTTGCGCTGGAAATCGCCCTTGCCCGCAAAGTGTAAGTCGAGCAGATGCATGAGCTCGTCGGTGTCGAAAAACTCGCTTGCCCACGGCGCGGTGAAGTACTCCTTGACGTAGTCGTACCACTTTTGCTCGCGCAGCCAGTAGACGATCGGCACCGGGAAGCCCACCTTGGGACGGGTAGCCCACTCATCGGGCAGCGACTTGTTGGCGGCGTGGCGAAGCACCTGCTTGTTGCCGTTCTCGTTGATGCGGTAGCGGTCGGGAATGTGCTCGGCGAACTCCATGACCTTGCGATCCAGGAAAGGCACGCGCAGCTCCAGCGAGTGCGCCATGCACATCTTGTCGGCCTTGAGCAGAATGTCGCCCGGAAGCCACATGTTCATGTCCAGGTACTGCTTCTTGACCAGTTCGGGCTGGCCCTTCACGCGTGCATAGATGGGTACAGCGAGCTCAAAGGCGCCATCGCCGGTGTTGTACTCGGGCTTGAGCACGCCGTCGACCTCGCGCTCCGGCCATACCAGAGCCTGTCCCAGGAACGACTTCTCGGGGATCTCGGCACCCTTGACCAGGAAGTTATGTCCCTTGAAGTACGGCATATGCAGCGCCAGGTTACCGAGCGCGCGACGGATGGGCAGCGGCACCATCTTTTTGTACTTGCGCACCGGGACCGTGTCCTCGTAGTAGGCGTAGCCGCCAAAGAGCTCGTCGGCGCCTTCGCCCGAAAGCACGACGGTAACGTCCTTGCGGGCCATCTCGGCCAAGAACCACAGCGGCACGGAAGACAGGTTGGACTGCGGCTCGTCCATGTGATACTGGATGTCCTCGAGCGCACCGAAGAACTCGTCGGCGGTAATCATCTTGCGAACGTTCTCGACGCCGAGCTTATCGGAAAGTTCCTTGGCGTAGTTGGTCTCGTTGAAGTTCTTGTAGTCAAAGCCCACCGAGAAGGTCTTGTCGGGCATGAGGCAAGCGGCGATGTAGCTGGAGTCGACGCCACCGGAGAGGAACGACGCGACCTTGACGTCGGCGATGCGATGGGCCTCGACACTCTCGTGCACGACCTCGTCCAGCTCATCGACATACTCTTCGAACGGCTTCTCGACGGCAGAGTAATCGCAATCCCAGTAGCGCTCGATGTTCATCTTGCCGGTCGGGATATCGACGGTAAAGTAGTGCGCCGGCGGCAGCTTGTAGACACCCTCGAAGAAGGTCTCCTCAGTCGCCGAATACTGCAGCGTCATGTACGGACGCAGAGCCTTTTTGTTGACCGCCTTGTGGAAGTGCGGGTAGTCCAGGAAGCTCTTGATCTCGGAACCAAAGAGCACGCCCGGAGCGCCGTCGCCCGCATCGGCCATGGGATAGTAGTAGAGCGGCTTGATGCCAAAGATGTCGCGGGCGCCAAAAAGCTTGTTCTTCTTCTTGTCCCAGATGACGAAGGCGTACATGCCGCGCAGGCGATCGAGTACGGCCTCGCCCCACTCCTCGTAGCCGTGCAGGAGGCTCTCGGTGTCGGCTCCACAGTGGAACTTATAGCCCTTGGCCTCGAGCTCGGAGCGAAGCTCCTGGAAGTTGTAGATCTCGCCGTTGAAGACGATAACGACGCTGCCGTCCTCATTGGCCATGGGCTGAGCGCCGGCCTCGGTCAGGTCGAGGATCGACAGGCGGCGGAAGCCCAGGGCAACGCGGCCGTCGATAAACTGGCCGCCCATGTCGGGACCACGATGGACGATGCGGTCCATCATCTTGGTGAGCACCTCGGATTGGTTATCCGTCCCACCGACAAAACCGACAAAACCGCACATATACTATCCCCTCTGCTGTTGCTGGGTATCAAATCGAATCAGTAGCTTTTGAGTATACCCGAGGGTGCAAAGAGGGACGGAATGTTCAGGCAATCTCAACTGAATCAGCTCCGCTGTGACACGCGCCGGTTACCTTTAATGGATATGAGGTGAATGGGGCGATTGTTTTGCTATACTCTCTCCGCACGGGCGATTGGCGCAACGGTTAGCGCAGGTGCTTTACACGCACAAGGTTGGGGGTTCGAATCCCTCATCGCCCACCACTGAATTGGAAACGGTCCTCGCAAGGGGACCGTTTTTGTTTGGGCCCAGCGCATGGGATTCGAACCCGACAGGGTGCGAAGCTGAGGAAACGCGAAGCGTTTTCCAGCGCAGCACGCGAGGGCCGCAGGCCCGAAGCGAAAGCGGGCGGCGTCAGCCGCACGCGACATCCCTCATCGCCCATCACTGATTTGATAGGCTTCCAGCTATGGGGGCCTTTCTTTTTTGGGCCCAGCGCGTGGGATTCGAACCCGCCAGCACGTCCGTCACAAAGGCCGTGGCCAAAAAATGGCAAAAATGAGTACTGCTACCTTGCTTACAACATATCAAAAGATAGTATTTGCTTAAGTTACGCAACATATGTCCATTATAAGGACTAACAATTGGATCAAAATCGTGCATTCATCGCCATTTCGACGGTAGCGCGCAGAGATGTGGTGTAAGAGGCGGGGAATGCCCCGCC